>JBFLKL010000188.1:0-4123 GCA_040883175.1 Synechococcaceae cyanobacterium
CACCCCTGGCCGGAGGACGGTGGCGAGGCCCAGCCCACGTCCCATCCCAAAGCTCGGCAGCCCCAGGCCCCCAGGTAAGGCGGCAGTGCAGCAGCGCAGAAGCGATGCCGCCAAAGCAACGGTCAGGCCTACAGGGCCGCCGGACTTCCGTCAAGACAAGAAACCGCCCGCGACGGCCAGACCAGAGCCCGTCAACCCATTGCCAATCTTCTTTACAATTCGCGCACCACAGGTAGCCCCCCGGAACCCCCACCCACCGCCGTGGTCCCCGGTTCCGGGCAGCTCACCCGTGGTTGCTCCACCCACACCATCCGACCACTTTGCGATCCAGCCATGTCTGACGCTTCCCAGCCCCGCTTCGGCTTCGTGACCTTTGCCGAAACCTGGAACGGCCGCCTGGCCATGATGGGTTTTGTCATCGGCCTGGCCACCGAGATTCTCACCGGCCAGGGGATCCTCTCCCAGATCGGCCTGGGCTGATAGCCCCACACCCGGTCCTTGCCCCAGAGCGCAACCGTCTCCGGAGCCTGAACGGCGTGGAGGACACTGGCAGCAGCGATCCAAGGACGCTCCGGCCAGTGCCTTCGCGCCATTTTCATGTCATGGATCCGTTGACGGCGCCAGGTCGGTCCCATGGCTGAGTTGCCGCTCCAGCGTTACAGCGTCACCAGCCTCAACAGGGCCGTGTCCACCCTGCTGGAGAGGGGTTTTGCGCCCCGCTTCCTGCTCGATGCCACCGTGAGCCGGCCCCAGCTCAAGAAGGGGCACCTGTGGATGACCCTGGTGGACGAAACGGCGTCCATCTCAGCGGTGGTCTGGGCCAGCCAGCTCAACAAGCTGAGCTTCAAGCCCAGCGAAGGCGACGGTGTGGTGGTGGTGGGCAAACTCAACTTCTGGGCTGCCCGGGCCAGTCTCTGCGTCCAGGTTCTCGACCTGCGGCCCAGCCTCTCCAGCGTGCTGAGGCGCTTCGAGCGTGTGAGGGAGCTGCTGGCCCCGGAGGGGCTGTTCGATCCCGTGCGAAAACGGCCCCTGCCGGAAACACCAGCCTGCATCGCCCTGCTCACGAGTGTGCCGAGTTCAGCCCTGGCCGACATGCTGCGCACCGCTGCCGAGCGCTGGCCGGCCACAAGGGTGGTGGTGGCGCCGATCCCGGTGCAGGGCAACGTGGAGGAGCAGATCGCCAGGGTTCTTGAACGACTTGGCAGCCGGGCCGGGGTGCTGGGCCTCGAGGCCATCGTGCTGGCCCGGGGTGGCGGCAGCCGGGAAGATCTCGCCGTTTTCGACGGTGAAGTGCTGGCGCGGGCCATCGCCACCTGTCCGGTGCCGGTGGTGAGCGGCATCGGGCACGAGGACGACACCACCATTGCCGATCTGGTGGCCGACTTCCGTGCGGCCACACCCACCGCGGCCCTGGTGGCCCTGCTCCCTGATCGGCGCCTGGCCAGGACGGCGCTGCAGCAGCTGCGCCGGCACCTCGGCCAGTTGCTGGGGCTGCGGCTGCAGGGAGAACGTCAGAGGCTGGGAGGACTGCAGGAACGGCTGGCCCAGCTTCATCCCCGCGGACAGCTGGAGCGGCGCCGGGAGGATCTCGCGCGCAGCCGGCTGCTGCTCCAGGCGCTCTCCCCCCAGCATGTGCTGGAGAGGGGCTTCTGCCTGGTACGCGCTGTCGACGGGCAGCTGATCCGCAGCGCCACCGAACTGCATCCAGGTGAAGCGATGCGGCTGCATCTGGCCGATGGACAGGCCGGTGTGGAGGTCAGGGAAGTTGAGCTGAAGACCGGACCGGTGCAGCAACCGCCCACCCTGCGCCAGAGTCGCAAACGTCCCGGTGGCCGAACCTGAGTCTGAGGATCCATGGTCAGAAAGCCCAGTCAAGTCCCCGCCGAGCAGCACCGATCAGCATCTGCGGCCCGAAGCAGCCAGGGCGGCGGTGCTGAGGATCTCAGCTACAGCCAGGCCCGCACAGCCCTGGAACTGGTGTTGGCGGAACTGCAGACCAACGATCTGGACGTGGAGGCCATGGCCGGGCTTTATCGCCGTGGCCAGACCTATGCCCAGCGCTGTGAGGCCATTCTCGATCACGTGGAGCAGGAGGTCCTGCTCTGGGATGGTCTCGACGATCCCGAGTCACCACCGCGGCCCGCTGACCGGGATGTCCTCTCGGACTGAGGGTCGTCTTCGACCGTTCAGTCCATCCCCCACGTGTTCAGCCCATGCATCCTTCGGAGCCCTGATGAGCATCTCAGTCCAGCCTGGCCTGCAGCCGGGCGAGCGTTCCAGCAGCTGGCTGCAGTGGGTCTATCTGGCCCTGGCGGTCGCCGGAGCCGTGCTGCCCTGGCTGGCGAATCTGGAGTTCATCCGCAGCACCGGCTCCAGTTTCGATCTGGGTCTGTTCCTGCGGATGGCTGCAGCCAACCCGGCTGCAGCGTCCCTCTCCCGCGACCTGGCCATCGGGGCCACGGCCGTGCTGATCTGGATCATCCAGGAAAGTCGCCGGCTGCGGATGCGCGGACTGCCCTGGGTGCTGCTGTGCTGCGTCACGCTCGCCTTTGCCTGTGGCGCTCCACTGTTCCTGTACCTGCGGGAGCGCCGACTCGCGGAGCTGGCAGGTCAGGGGGAGCAGGGGGAAGACAAGTCCGACCGGACTCAGGGGCCTTGATCGTCGACCTCAACCACTTCCACATCGATGGTGGCGTCCGAGGCGCGGATGTCGGTTGAGGTGGGCCGCGAACGCGATGCTGCCCGGGGTTCGCTCGGGGTGGTTGGGGACTCTGTGGATGCATCGAAGAGGGTGCCGCAAGCCGGGCACTGCTCGGTACCCACGCTGGTGAATCCACAGACCGTGCAGGTTCGCAGCCGGCGTCGGAGGAGCTGCCAACCCACCAGGCCAGCAACCCCGAACAGAAATGGCAGCAGGAGCAGCAGCAGGGTGAGCCCCCCGAGCAGATCCAGGAGAAAGCGTCCAGCAGGGCCAGGAGCCAACAGCAGCAGCAGCGCCAGCAGAATCCAGAGCCAGGGAATCGGCCGTTGCATCGTCAGGAGAACTGCCGTGTTGCCCCATCCTGACGCCTGCCCATGGCAATGGAGAGGCACTGGCCGTAGTAGAGGATCGCGCCCACCATCCACACCCAGAGGCTGAACACCAGCACACCACCCACGACCCCATAGGCCTGAAAACGTTCACCGAGATGGAACAGGATGCGGCCCAGGAGTTGGTTGAGGAGCGTGAGGACGGAGGCGATGAAGGCGGCGCCGGGCAGCAACAAGGTCCAGCGCACGTGCCGAGACGGCAGCAGCCAGAGCAGGAGATGGGCCGCGATGAACGAAAGCGCCAACGAGACCACCACATCCACGCCAGCACTGACAGGTTGCTGCCACCCCTGGATGAATGGCAATTGCGTGCTCAGCCATTGCTTGATACTGGCCGGAGCCTGCAACGGAACACGCGAGACCCGCTGATCCAGGATGAAGAGGAGCGAAAAAAATGCCAGCAGAGCCATGGCCTTGAGCCGAAGCTGAAACTGGTGACGAACGGACCAGATCCAGGACTTCCTATCGCCATGGGGATCTCCACTCCACCAGAGGCGATCGGCACCGCGGCTCAGGGCAAGAAAGGCGTTGCTGGCAGTGAACACGAGCACCACCAGTCCAAGCACACCGGCACCGGCACTCTGGCGTATGAACCCGACAAGGGCACGCTCCAGCACCGGCAACGATTGGGCAGGCAGAAAACCGAGCAGTGCCTCACGCAGCTGGCCGACCAGCTCGGCGTCCCGCCCGAGCACCCAGGCAATGAACGACAGGGCGATCAACAGGATTGGCAGTAAAGACTGCAAGGTGTAGTAGGCAAACGCCGCACTCAGATCCGTACAGCCCTCCCTGTTCCATAGCTGGATGGCGCTCCAGAACGGTCTGAGCACTGCCGGGAGAAACCGCACAAACCGCTTCATGAGGCGATCCCGACGTCCTCTGCAAAGGGTAGGCGCCATCGCTGTGCGACCGGCTCAACGACACCGATCCCGCTGTCGGCGACCACCACAGCCTGCGGCACGGGGACCAGCGGCACGGGCGCCTGCTGCCCGGAGCCAGGGGTCCGGCACCGACCCCACGCTGCAACGGGTCA
>JBFLKL010000189.1:0-8328 GCA_040883175.1 Synechococcaceae cyanobacterium
CCTGATCGCCCGCAAGGCCCACGTGGGCCTGAACATGGCGATGATGACCCTGTTCCTCTGGCAGGCCCTGAGCGGTATGCAGATCCTCAACAAGATCTGGGAGAACCGGCCCGCCTGATTTGACAGGCCGTGATCGGCCTCAGAACTGGGCCCGGCGCCGCGGCGGGCAGTCCAGGCCCTGGCTGGCATGGAAGTCCTCCTGCACCTTCCAGGTGAGTCTCCGGGAGATCTGGCGCACGATCTGGCGCAGCAGATGCTCGCCACTGCTCTGCACCAGCGGGTCCGGCAACAGGGTGATCACGCGGGGCAGTCGGATCCACACGCTCAGGTCAAGCTCCCAGCGCACCAGGGTGAGATCCACGTCGGTCTGGTCGAGCTGGAGGGCGGCGTTGAACTCCACGTCGTAGAGGCCATCGAGGGCACAGCCGCTGGCCTCCGCGGGCACCGTGATGATGCGGTAGATGCCCTCGCTCTGGGGCAGCAGCTCCAGGGCGATGGTGGGCTCCACCTCGAAGCCGAAATTGCCGAACCGTCCCAGGGTCAGGCGGTAGCCGTTGCTGCCCAGGGAGGCCACCGGCATCGGCGCCGCGCAGCGCCGGAACCAGCCTTCGTGGCGATCGAGATAGGCGGCCACGCCGTCCGCGTCGGCGCGCATCTCCATCAGGTCGGCGAAACCGCTGGCGTAGCGGCGCACGCGTGGATCATCGGCGTGGCGCAGCAGGGTGGCGCCGGGGCGGCCACTGGTCATGGCGTCGGCGGGGCCGGACAGCAGCGGACTCGACGACAGCAAGGGCTCTGACAATGGCCGGCATGAATGAATGTAAAGCGCCCGCTCCGACGCCGCCTGCAGCCGCTGTGACAGCGGGGCCGGCTGGGGGGCTCAATTCTCGCTGAGCCCGATCAGGCGCTCGATCACCGCCTCCACGATGCGGTCGGGGGTGGAGGCACCGGAGGTGATGCCCACCCGGATCGATCCGGCCGGAAGGAACGGCTCCTCCAGCTCCAGATCGCCTCCCAGGGGCTTGTGGGTGATGCGGTTGCCCGGGCCGATGCGCTCGGGGGTGTCGATGTGGAAGGAGCGGATGCCGCGGCTGACGGCGATCTCCTGCAGGTGGGTGGTGTTGGAGGAGTTGTAACCGCCGATCACCACCATCAGGTCCAGGGGTTCGTCCACCAGGGCGAACATCGCGTCCTGCCGCTCCTGGGTGGCGTCGCAGATCGTGTTGAACGCCAGGAAGTGGTCGTTGAGCTCGGCCGGGCCATAGCGCTGCAGCATGGTGCGCTCGAACAACTTGCCGATCTCCTCGGTTTCGCTCTTGAGCATGGTGGTCTGGTTGGCCACGCCCACCCGCACCAGATCGCGGTCGGGGTCGAAGCCAGGGGAGCAGGCCCGGGCAAAGCGTTCCATGAAGGCCCGGCGCTGTTCCGCGCCCGGCCCCGAGCCGTCCGTGCCGGCCAGGATGTAATCGCACACCAGCTGGGCTTCAGCCAGATCGAGCACCACCAGGTAGGTGCCGGCGAAGCTGCTGGTGGCCAGCGTTTCCTCGTGCTTCACCTTGCCGTGGATGATCGAGGTGAAGGCGTGCTTCTTGTGCTTCTCCACGGTGTTCCACACCTTGGAGACCCAGGGGCAGGTGGTGTCGACGATGTGGCAGCCGCGTTCGTTGAGCAGCTGCATTTCCTGCACGGTGGCGCCGAAGGCCGGCAGGATCACCACATCCCCATGGGCCACCTCGGAGAAATCCTTCACACCCCCGTCCACCGGGATGAACTCCACGTTCATCTCCCGCAGATGGTCGTTCACCGAGGGGTTGTGGATGATCTCGTTGGTGATCCAGATGCGCTCGCTGGGGTAGTGGCGACGCGTTTCGTAGGCCATGGCCACGGCCCGCTCCACGCCCCAGCAGAAGCCGAAGGCCTCGGCCAGGCGCACGCTGAGCCGGCCGCGCCGGAGTTCGTAACCGTTGGTGCGCAGGCTGGCCACCAGGTCGCTCTGGTAGGCCGTCTGCAGGCTGCCGGCCACCTCATCCCCCAGGCCGAAGCCTCGGCGGTTGTAGCGGTCCGAGTGGTGCAGGGACCGCTTGAACGCCCGGGTATCCACAGTCGCCGCCGCTTGGGTGGCCAAACTCTATGGGCGCTGGCGCTGTTCCTGGCGATCCGCACCGGTGTCCGGATCCGGACCGGGATCGCGGGTCTCCACGGTGGCCAGCCCCAGCCAGCTCACCCCGCCGCGCTCGAAGCGATACACGCAGGGCAGCACCTCCACCCCCGCAGCCAGGGCGCTTCTGAACAGCTCGCCGTAGCGGGGATCGGCCGAATCCCCAGGGGCGAAGCGGCGCACATCCCCCCGGCTCAGGCAGGGCACCAGCACGGCGCGAGCCTCGGGCAACAGTGCCATGAGCTCCTGCAGGTGCTTCTGGCCCCGTTCGGTCACCGTGTCGGGGAACAGGGCCAGGTCGCCTCGGGTCCAGGTGGTGTTCTTCACCTCCACATAGATCGGCCGGGGATCGGCGGCCCCCTCCGCCGGGGTGAGCAGCAGGTCGATGCGGCTGCGCCGCCCCTCGCCGTAGGGCACCTCCGCCCGGATCGCGCCGATCGGCCCCAGCCAGGGCTCCAGGCAGCCGGCCTCGATCGTGGCCCGGACCAGTCGGTTGGGCAGGGCCGTGTTGATGCCCACCCAGGTGGTCGTGCCGTCTGAGCCCATCACCTGCGCCTGCTCCCAGGTCCAGGCCAGCTTGCGGGCCGGAGACGGGGCGTGGCGCAGCCGCACACGCCCGCCTGGGTGCAGCACCCCGGTCATCGGCCCGGTGTTGGGGCAGTGGGCCGTGACCACGGACCCCACCGGCTCCTGATCGGGCCCGGGCTCCAGCAGTTCCACATCGGCCAGAAAGCGCTTGTAGCGCCGCACCAGCACGCCCTCCACCAGCGGTCCTGCGTCGAGGATCGGCATCGTCATCGGCTGGGGCCCCAGGGTGCGGCGGCCATACTGCCGCTCAACTCCGCGGGCCCCGGGCTCGCCTCGCCGGCCCCACCGGGGCCCCGCCATGGCCCCCTCGCTGCGTCGCATCGCCCTGATCGTGGCCGTGGCCACCGCCCTGAGCAAGGTGGCCGGTCTGGTGCGTCAGCAGGTGATCGCCGCCGCCTTCGGGGTGGGAGCGGCCTATGACGCCTACAACTACGCCTATGTGCTGCCGGGTTTCCTGCTGATCCTGCTGGGCGGGATCAACGGTCCCTTCCACAGCGCCATGGTGAGCGTGCTGGCGCGGCGTCCGCGCCAGGAGGGCGCCCATGTGATGGCGGCGATCAACACGCTGGTGGGGGCCGGCCTGATCCTCGTCACCCTGCTGCTGCTGGTGGCGGCCGATCCCCTGATCCGCCTGGTGGGACCCGGGCTCGAGCCCGAGGTGCACGCGATCGCCGTGGTGCAGCTGCGCTGGATGGCGCCCATGGCGCTGTTCGCCGGCCTGATCGGCCTGGGCTTCGGCGCCCTCAACGCCGCCGACGTGTTCTGGCTGCCATCGGTGAGTCCGATGCTCTCCAGCCTGTCGGTGATCGTTGGTCTGGGCCTGCTCTGGTGGCAGCTCGGTGCGGAGATCGCCCTGCCCGGCCAGGCGCTGCTGGGGGGTGTGGTGCTGGCGGGCACCACCACCGTGGGGGCGCTGCTGCAGTGGCTGATCCAGCTGCCGGAGCTGATGCGCCGCGGCCTGCAGCAGTTCCGGCTGGTGTGGGACTGGCGTGACCCCGGCGTGCGCGAGGTGCTGCAGGTGATGGGCCCCGCCACCCTGTCCTCGGGGATGCTGCAGATCAACGTCTTCGTGTCCCTCTTCTTCGCCTCGGGGATCCCGGCGGCGGCGGCCGGCCTGGGCTACGCCAACCTTCTGGTGCAGACGCCTCTGGGCCTGATCTCCAACGCCCTGCTGGTGCCCCTTCTGCCGCTCTACGCCCGCCTCACGGCCCCCCAGGACCGGCCGGAGCTGATCCAGCGGGTGCGCCAGGGCCTGATGCTCTCCAACGCCTCGATGCTGCCCCTGGGCGCGCTGATGGTGGCCCTGGCCGTGCCCATCGTGGCCCTGATCTATGAGCGTGGCGCCTTCGACGAGAGCGCCGCCACCCTGGTGGGTCAGCTGCTGATGGCCTACGGGATCGGCATGCCGGCCTACCTGGCCCGGGATGTGCTGGTGCGGGTGTTCTATGCCCTGGGCGACGGCGTCACCCCATTCCGCTGGTCGCTTGCCGGCATCGGCCTCAACGCCATCTTCTGCTGGATCTTCGTGGGTGGGCCCACGCCCTGGAGTCCCCAACTGCTGCCAGCCCTCTATTTCGGTGCCGCCGGGCTGGTGCTGGCCACCGTGGCTGTGAATCTGATCACCTCCGCGGGCCTGCTGCTGGCCCTGCGGCGGCGCCTGGGCGGGCTGCCGCTGCGGGCCTGGGGGCAGGACACGCTGCTGCTGCTGCTGGCGGCGTTGCTGGCGGCCGTGATCGCCTGGATCGTGGCCAACGGCGTCGGCTGGCCCTCCGGTCTCTGGGGCCGGCTGCTGCAGACCACCCTGAGCAGCGGTGCGGCGCTGCTGGTGTATGCCGGTGCCGCCGGTGCCGCCGGGGTGCCCGAGGCCCGGCATGTGATGGCCCTGGTGGGACGCAGGCTGCCGCGGCTGCGCCGACGCTGATCCGTCGCTGCCGCGTGCGGCTGGCTTCCTCAGCGGCAGAACGGTTCGAGGATGTCCTCCAGATCGCGCAGCTGGCCGGCGGGAATCAGCCGTGCCATCGGCAGGCGTGTGCTGCCGCCGCCGATCGGCACCTGCACCGCCTCCAGGGCCTGTCGGGCACAGACGCCGCTGCCCTGATCGAGGCGGGCGGCACATTCGATCGCCAGCTCCTGCGCCAGACCGGCATCTCCGAGGTACAGATGCCACCCGGCCACCTGCAGATAGAGGCGGTCGGCCAGGGTGTTCTGAAGCTCTTTGAGCTCACTCGCGGAGAGGGTCATGCTTGCGGTTCGCGGGCGGGGCGCAGGGCGATGACGATGCCGGCGTGCACCAGCAGGGCCAGCAGCCAGCCCAGGGTGAGCCAGTTGAGGTGGCTCCAGGGCCGGCGCAGTTCCTGCACCACCCAGAGGCCGCTGTTGATGGCGGCGAACAGGGCGGCGTGCAGGGTGAGGTTCACGATCCGCTCGAAGTGCCGGTAGGTGGGATCGGCGGGATTGGCCGGGCCGTACCAGCGGATCGGCATGGGTCGCAGCGCTGCGTAACTGCTCACGATCATGGCCCGCGCCGGGCGGCGTTCAGGTCAGCGCCCCGCGCCGGCAGTTGCCAGCAGTTGACGGAAGGGCCCCCCGTGCGCTGAGAATGCTGGAGGACGGCCGGCTGAGGCTGTCGGCTGCGCTTGTAGCTCAGCGGATTAGAGCATCTGACTACGGATCAGAGGGTCGGGAGTTCGAATCTCTCCAGGCGCGTCTCACTCACCGCTCCGGCACGCCGGGGCGGTTTTTTCATCGCCCGCCCCGGCGGGCCCGGGCTGCGGGTTTCGCCGAGGGTGATCGGGGCCGCCGCTTTCTTACGATTCCTTCGCAATCCCCTGGCGCTCCGATGGCCGACACTGCCGCGATCAACCAGTCCCTGGCGGCCGGTGATCCCGCCATCGCAGCCCTGATCGGCAAGGAGCTGGAGCGTCAGCAGACCCATCTGGAGCTGATCGCCTCGGAGAACTTCGCCTCCCGGGCGGTGATGGAGGCCCAGGGCTCGGTGCTCACCAACAAGTACGCCGAAGGCCTGCCTTCGAAGCGCTACTACGGCGGCTGCGAGCACGTGGATGCGATCGAGGATCTGGCGATCGAGCGGGCCAGGGAGCTCTTCGGCGCCGCCTGGGCCAACGTGCAGCCCCACAGCGGCGCCCAGGCCAACTTCGCCGTGTTCCTGGCCCTGCTGCAGCCGGGCGACACGATCCTGGGCATGGACCTCAGCCATGGCGGTCACCTCACCCACGGTTCGCCGGTGAACGTGAGCGGCAAGTGGTTCAGGGCCGTGCACTACGGCGTCGACCCCGAAACCCAGCAGCTCAACTTCGCCACCATCCGCCAGCTGGCGCTGCAGCACAGGCCGAAGCTGATCGTGTGCGGCTACTCGGCCTATCCGCGCACGATCGATTTCCAGGCCTTCCGCGCCATCGCTGATGAGGTGGGCGCCTATCTGCTGGCCGACATGGCCCACATCGCCGGTCTGGTGGCTGCGGGCGTGCACCCCAACCCCGTGCCTGTCTGTGACGTGGTCACCACCACCACCCACAAGACCCTGCGCGGCCCCCGTGGTGGCCTGATCCTCTGCCGCGATGCCGCGTTCGGCAAACAGTTCGACAAGGCCGTGTTCCCCGGCAGCCAGGGCGGACCTCTCGAGCACGTGATCGCCGCCAAGGCGGTGGCCTTCGGGGAGGCGCTGCAGCCTTCCTTCCAGGCCTACAGCCGTCAGGTGGTGGCGAACGCCCAGGCCCTGGCCAGCCGCATCCAGGAGCGCGGCATCGCCGTTGTGAGCGGCGGCACCGACAACCACCTGGTGCTGCTCGACCTGCGCGGCATCGGCATGACGGGCAAGGTGGCCGACCTGCTGGTGAGTGATGTGCACATCACCGCCAACAAGAACACCGTTCCGTTCGATCCCGAGTCGCCGTTCGTCACCAGCGGCCTGCGCCTGGGCACTGCCGCCTGCACCACCCGCGGCTTCGATCAGGAGGCCTTCCGTGAGGTGGCCGATGTGATCGCCGACCGGTTGCTCAATCCCGAGGATGCCGCCATCGAGCAGCGCTGCCGCGAGCGGGTGGCCGCACTGTGTGAGCGTTTCCCGCTCTACACGGGCGAGCGCCGGCTTCAGCCGGCCTGAGCTGCGTCGCGGCTGCCCGTAGGGTGGCGGCCCCAGGCCTGCACCAACCGTCCGCACCGGCCCGTTGCCGTGACCCTCGCCTACAGCCCCAACGCGGCAGCGCTGCTGACCTTTGTGGTGGCGGCGGTCCTCACGGCGCTGGTGGTGCCCCAGGTGCGGCAGCTCGGTCTGCGCTGGGGCCTCACCGACCAGCCCGATGCCCGCAAGCAGCACACCCGTCCGATGGTGCGCCTGGGCGGGGTGGGGATCATGATCGGCTTCAGCCTGGCCCTCACCCTCACCTGGTTGCTGGGTGGCTTCGCCGACCTCGAGCCCAGCAAGGATCTGCTGATCTGGACCACCCTGGCGGGCTGTCTCTGTTTCTTCGTGATCGGGCTGGCCGACGACCTGTTCGCCCTGCCGCCGCTGCCGCGGCTGGCCTCTCAGCTGGCGGTGTCGCTGGTGGTGTGGAGTGAGGGGGTGCGCATCGGCAGCATCGAGATCCCGTCCGGCTGGGCCGGTCAGTCGAGCACCCTGGTGCAGCTGCCGGACTGGCTCAGCATGCTGGCCACGGTGATCTGGCTGGTGGGGATCACCAACGCCATCAACTGGCTCGATGGTCTCGATGGCCTGGCCGCCGGCGTCAGCGGCATCGCCGCGGTGGGTCTGCTGTCGGTGAGCTTCAGCCTGCACCAGCCGGCCGCCGGGCTGCTGGCCGCGGCTCTGGCCGGCGGCTGCCTGGGCTTCCTGCGCCACAACTTCAATCCCGCCCGCATCTTCATGGGCGACGGTGGCTCCTACTTCCTCGGCTTCGCCCTGGCGGCGATCAGCATCGTGGGGCCGGCCAAGGGGCTCACCAGCGTCAGCCTGCTGCTGCCGCTGCTGATCCTGTCGCTGCCCCTGGCCGACATGTCGGCGGTGATCATGGGCCGCCTCAGCGAAGGCCACTCCCCCTTCCACCCTGACCGCCGCCACCTGCACCACCGCCTGCTCCGCACCGGCCTCAGCCATCGCCGCACCGTGCTGCTGATCTACGCCTTCACCCAGTGGCTGGCCTCGCTGGCCCTGGTGCTCGTGAACGCGGAGATGCGCTTCCTCTGGCTGGGACTGGCCACCGCCGTGCTGATCTGGGTGCTGGTGAGCACCCGCCGGGCGTTGCAGAGCCAGGATGAGCTGCGATGACCGCAGCTGCCGCCGAGATTCTCTGCGTGGGCACCGAGCTGCTGCTCGGCAACATCACCAACGGCAATGCCCGCTGGCTCGCCGAGCAGCTGGCCAGCCTCGGCATCCCCCATCTGCGCCAGCAGGTGGTGGGCGACAACCGGGAGCGGCTGATCGCCGCGGTACGGGAGGCGGCGGGGCGCTGCCGGGTGCTGATCACCACCGGAGGGCTGGGCCCCACGCCGGACGACCTCACCACCGAGGCGATCGCCGCCGCCTTCGGCGCCACCCTCCACGAGCGGCCGGAGGCCTGGGCCGC
>JBFLKL010000019.1:0-4142 GCA_040883175.1 Synechococcaceae cyanobacterium
CCGTCCGCTCCAGCCCGACGGCCGCCTCCCTGAGGCAGCTCAGCCCCCCATGCCTGGCGCTGGCCAGCAGGGCCACCATCACCTGGCCGGGATCCAGCTGGCCATCGCCGCTGGCATGCAGGCCCCCGAGGGCCGCGGTCGGAAGCTGGGGCCGCAGCCCCCGCAGCTGCTGCGCTGACCTGAGCTGCAGGGGTGCGCCGCGTCTCTGGCGTTCGGCGGCGAGCCGCTGGTGCTGGGCCAGCTCGGCCTCGCTGGAGGCCAGCAGCAGCAGCCCCTCGCGCCGGGCCAGGCGATGGCCCTCGGCCTCCAGCGCGGTGATCCACTGGGGCCACAGGGCGTGGCAGCGCTGGCGCAGCCGCCAGCCCCGGCCGCTGGAGCGGTGGAACACCTGGGCCATCAGCACCCCCAGAGCCGCCCAGCTGCCGCCACCTGCCGGCGGGGCACCATCGATGGACGGATCCACCAGCATCACCTGATGGCCGCGGCGCTGCAGCAGCCAGGCGCAGGCCAGCCCCACCAGGCCCGCACCCACCACCAGCACGGGCTGGCCCGGCGTCCCGGAGCTGGGATCCGTCAGATCTAGATCTGCTTGAGGTCTTCCTGCACCTGCAGAGGCAGGATCTGGGCGTACTTGCCGAAGCCGCTCGCCACGGAGATGTAGGTCTTGCGCAGGGCTTCGGCGTCCTGCAGACGTGCGGCCTCATCGAGCTGGGCCAGGGAGCGCTTGAGCTGATCGGCCAGACGCCTGGCTTCCGGCTGGTCGTCGGGCAGCAGGCGCTGGTTGATGTACAGCATCTGGCGGCCCACTTCCTGCATCGGGCCGTGGATCAGGTTGCGGGTGAAGGTCCAGTCGCGTCTGTTCACCAGGTCGGCCAGCTCGGGCAGGCGATCCCGCGCCGCCAGGAAGCCCTCGGCCTGGCGCTCGATCACGGCGATGTCCTCGGCGCTGAGCGTGGGCGGCTGGGCCTGGGCGCCGCCGCAGGCGGCGAGGCTGAAGCAG
Source organism: Synechococcaceae cyanobacterium (assembly GCA_040883175.1). Classification (GTDB taxonomy): domain Bacteria; phylum Cyanobacteriota; class Cyanobacteriia; order PCC-6307; family Cyanobiaceae; genus NIES-981. Next base: position 1,001 of record JBFLKL010000019.1, read on the forward strand.
AGCACGGCCGCCAGGGCGAGCGACAGCAGCCGGCGCAGGGGCGGCAGCAGCCGGAATAGCGGCGTTGAGGGCAGCGGTGCGCAGACCTGGGCAGGGTCCATCACGGGGTCCATCACAGGGGCCATCGGCGACGAGCAGCGACGGGTGCTGGGGCTGACTGTATCGGTGCTCCCTGGCGCACTCGCCGTGGTTGTCGCCGCTCGCAACCTCCCCGGCGTCCCGCGCTAAAACGGAGTGAGTATGAGTTAGATCGATGCGGGAAGCCGTGCTGCCCCTGGCCTCCATCCGCCGGCCCCTGGAGCGCAGCCTCGATGAGGCCAAGGTGTGCGCCCTGATGGAGGCCATCGCCGCCGAGGGCCAGAAGGAGCCCATCGACGTGCTGGAGGTGGACGGCGAGCTGTGGGGCTTCAACGGCTGCCACCGGGTGGCGGCCCACGAGCGTCTCGGCCTCCCCACGATCCGTGCCCGGGTGCGGCGCGCCAACCGTCAGGTGCTACGCATGCACATGCTCTGAGCCCCTGCCGGGTCTGCCTCGATGTCGCCTGCCACCGCCATCCTCCAGGTGATCTGTCCGGACCGGCCGGCGCTGGTGAGCGAGCTCTCGGGCTGGGTGGCGGCCAATGGGGGCAACATCCGCCACGCCGACCACCACACCGATGCCGGGGCCGGCCTGTTCCTCAGCCGCATCGAATGGCAGCTGGAGGGTTTCGGACTGCCGCGGGCGGCCATCGCCCCGGCCGTGGCGGCCCTGGCCGAGCGGCTCGGCGGCGAGGGCCAGGTGCACTTCTCCGATGAGGTGCCCCGGGTGGCGATCTTCGTGAGCCGGCAGGAGCACTGTCTGGTGGACCTGCTCTGGCGCACCCGCGCCGGCGAGCTGCCGATGAGCGTGCCGCTGGTGGTGTCCAACCATCCGCAGCTGCAGGCGACCGCGGAGGCTTTCGGGGCGACGTACATCCATCTGCCGGTGAGTGCCGCCACAAAGGCGGAGGTGGAAACCGAGCAGCTGCGGCTCCTGGCTGAGCACGGCATCGAGCTGGTGGTGCTGGCCAAGTACATGCAGGTGCTCAGTGGCGATTTCCTGGAGCGCTTTCACGCCGCCGGTTGCTGCGGGGGCACGGCCGGCGCCTCAGGCCATGGGGTGATCAACATCCACCACTCCTTCCTGCCGGCCTTCCAGGGGGCCCAGCCCTACCACCGGGCCTGGGAGCGGGGCGTGAAGCTGATCGGTGCCACCGCCCACTACGTGACCGAGGAGCTCGACGCCGGCCCGATCATCGAGCAGGCCACCGTCCACGTGAGTCACCGCGACGAGGTGGAGGATCTGATCCGCAAGGGCCGCGACACCGAGCGCCTGGCCCTGGCCCGGGCCCTGCGCCTGCACCTGCGCCGCCAGGTGATGGTGTACAGGGGCCGCACGGCGGTGTTCGACTAGCCGTGGTGCATCCATGGTGCAGCCGGGTTCAGGCCGGGGTCGGTGCGGCCGTGCCCGAGCCCAGCGCCTCCTGGGCATGCCGCTGGAGAGTGGCCGGTGGCAGCGGTCCATCCAGGTGCTGCCAGGGCAGCACCTGGTCGGCGTTCCAGGTGGCATGGATCACCTCCTCCCATGCAGGGGGTGGCGGCAGCTGAGTGTCCGCGGTGCGGGACGGTGCAGAGTCGCGCTCGCCCGCCAGCACGGCGCGGTAGGCCTGTTTCCAGCCGCCCAGGCTCTCGTGGCGGCCGCGGGCCGCGGCGATCACCGGTGCCAGGCGGCGGTCGCTGCGGGAGAGCAGGGCCTGGATCAGGCTCCAGGCGTAGCTCTCGGGGCGCAGCTCGATGCCCTTCGGCCTGAGCCGCCTGGCCAGCAGCTTCAGGCGCTTCTCGGCTTCGGGTCGCACGCCCTGCCACTGGAAGGGCGTGTGGGCCTTGGGCACGAAGGTGCTCACGCCCAGGCTGAGGCGCAGTCCCGGGGTGGCCTTTTTCAGGGCCAGCAGCAGCTCGGCGGTGGCCTCCACGTCGGCCTCCTCTTCCGTGGGCAGGCCCACCATTCCGTAGAGCTTCAGGCCCGTGAGACCGCCTTCCCGGCTGTAGCGGGCCGCCGCATAGATCTCTTCGGTGGCGAGCTTCTTGTTCACCACCTGGCGCATGCGCTCGCTGCCGCTCTCGATGGCGATCGTGAGCGACTTGCTGCCCCGCCGGGCCAGGATCCGGCCCAGCTCGGGCGTCACGGTGGCGGCGCGCACGGAGCTCACGCTCACCCGGGTGCCATCGAAGCGGTCGTGGTCGAGCCACTGCAGCAGATCGCCGAACTGGGGGTGCTGGGTGACGGACGCTCCCAGCAGGCCCAGGCGCTGGGTGGCGGCCAGGCCCTTCTCCACCGCCGGAATCAGGCCGTCATCCAGGGATGGCGTGCGGAAGGGCAGGGTGAGGTAGCTGGCCAGGCAGAAGCGGCACAGTTCCGGGCAGCTGCGCACCACCTCCACCATGTGGATCGACGGCCAGGCCGCCGCCGGGGTGATCACCGCCGAGTGGCTGAGGGTGTTGCCACGCCAGGTCTGTTTGGCCACGGTTGCCGGGATTCCGGACTCTGTCGGCTCAACGCCCAGCAGCCGGCCATCGGAGCCGTAGCGGGGCCTGTAGAGGCTTGGCACGTAGACGCCCGGCACTCCCGCCAGCCGCCGCAGCCGCTCGGCCCGGGGGGCGCTGCGGCACTCCTGCACGGCATCGAGGAAGGCGGGCAGCAGCAGTTCGCCGTCGCCCAGCAGCACCGCATCGAAGAAGGGCGCCAGCGGCTCGGGGTTGGCGGTGAGCACCGGGCCGCCGCCGAACACGATCGGGTCGTCGTCGCTGCGTTCCTGGCTCCAGAGGGGGATGCGCTGCTGCTCCAGCAGCTCGAGCAGCACCGGTCCATCCAGTTCCCAGCTCAGCGAAAGGCCGAACAGATCGAGATCCGGCCCCGGGCCGCGGCTGCCCCGATGGGGAGGATCCCCCCGGTCGGTGAACAGGCGGCGCACGTCGACATCCGACCGCCGGGCCAGGGTGGCCCACACCACCTGAAAGCCCAGGCTGGTGATGCCCACTGAATAGGTGCTGGGAAAGGCCAGCACAGTCCGCAACGCCCCCGGCTGGGGTACGGCGGGCGTGAACAGCAGGGTTTCCTGATCCA
>JBFLKL010000190.1:0-6784 GCA_040883175.1 Synechococcaceae cyanobacterium
AGCCGGCCGGCTGGGCAGGGCTTCGATCAGTCTCCCGCCGCCGCCGCGGAAAGCAGCGGTTGACGGCTGAGAACCAGTCGCAGCAGCACGGGAGCCAGGAACGTGGTGCCGATCACCATCACCAGAACGCCGGCTTCCAGGGAGGGATCCAGCACGCCGGCCTGGGCACCGAGGCCGAGGAAGATCAGTCCCACCTCACCGCGGGGCAGCATGCCGAGCCCCACGACCAGCCGGTTGGTGGGCTCGGCCATGCGGTAGGTCCACCCCGCAGCGAGCTTGGTGATGGAGGCGACGACGAGCAGGAACACCGCCAGCACCAGACCCTGGCGGTTCTCCGGAACCAGGGGGTTGAGCACCGAGAGGTCCATCGTGGTGCCGATCACCACGAAGAACACCGTGGCGAACAGGGCCACCAGGGGCTTGATCGCCTGTTCCATGGCGTGGGCATGCCTGGAGCCGCTGAGGATCAACCCCGCGGCGAAGGCCCCCAGGGCGGCCTCAAGACCCACAGCCTGAGCCGCGAAGCAGGAGAGGCAGAGCACCAGAAAGGCCGCCACAACCACATCGCCCGGTGCCTGCAGCCAGTCCAGCACCGCGTCGAACAGGGGGGCGGCGCGGCGGCTGAGCAGCAGCGACACCGCCACGAACCCCACCGCCGCCAGCACCAGCTGGAGGATGGGCTGCACCGCCACGCTGCCACTCCCGGCCAGGGACACCACCACCGCCAGCAGCACGATGCCGAGGATGTCATCGAGCACGGCGGCGCCGATCACGATCTGGCCCTCGCGGCTGCGCAGCACCTTCAGTTCGCCGAACACACTGGCGGTGATGCCGATGCTGGTGGCCGTCATCGTGGCGCCGGCGAAGACGGCGGCGATCAGCGGCACGTGGAAGATCCACAGCAGCCCGAAGGTTCCCAGCGCCAGGGGCAGCAGCACGCCGGTGAGCGCCACCCCACCGGCCTGGAGGCCCACCGCCACCAGCTCATCGAGTTCGCATTCCAGTCCGGTGAGGAACAGCAGGGCGAACAGGCCGATGGTGCCCACGGACTGAAGGTTGGGGAAGGTTTCGATGTAGACATCCCGCACCACATCGGGGCCCACATGGGCCAGGGACCCCAGCAGCCCCAGGAACCAGCCGCTCACCTCAGCCTGGGTCTCGGGGGGCAGGATCAGGTGCAGGCCCGACAGTCCGATCAGGATCCCGGCCACCAGCTCGCCCAGGATCGTGGGCAGGCGGAGTCGCACCATCAGCTCGGCCAGGGCTCGGGCGGCGAGGAAGATCACGAAGAATCGCGCCGCGCCGATCAGGGTTTCAGCCGTTTCGAGCTGATGGTTGCTGGCGGTCTCGCTGACAACAGCAAGCACTGAGGAGGCGAAAGGCATGGCCGGAATCCCCGCAGCGGTCGGTCCGCCTGCTCTGGCGGAAGCGTAAGGGCGAACCCGGTCGCAGCACCGCCCTGATGGGCGCTCGCTCAATCGCGGTGATAGGGGCCACCCTGAAGGATGGACTGAGCCCGGTAGAGCTGCTCGAGCAGCAGCAGACGGGCCAGTTCGTGGGGAAAGGTGAGCGGGGAGAGGCTGAGGCGCCAGAAGGCCTCGGCGCGCAGGGCGGGTTCGAGGCCTTCGGCTCCACCGATGGCGAAGGCCAGCCGGCTGGCCTCGCCGCTGGCCTGCAGGCCGGCAAGGTGAGTGGCCAGGGCACGGGAGTTCAGGCCGCGTCCCTCCTCGGTGAGCACCACCAGCCGCTCGTCGGGGCGCAGTTCGGCGCGGATCGCTGCAGCCTCACGCTCGGGGCTGCTGTCCCTGAGTTCCACGACCGCCAGGCCAGGCAGGCGCTTGCGGTAGAGCGCGATGCCCTCCCGCACCCAGCTCTTGCGCACCTTGCCCACCGCCAGGATGCGGATGCGGGCGGGATTCAGCACTGCGGTTCCGCTGCTGGGTGGTTCTGCTGCCGCGGCGCTCAGCGCAGGCAGGCCATCGGGTGGCGGGTCGCCACCCCCAGGGCCCGGGCGACGCCGGGGTGACATACCGCTCCGGCGGCGGTGTTGAGGCCGGAGAGCAGTTCGGGTCGATCGGTGACCGCCTCCGCCAGTCCACGGCCCGCCATCACCAGGATGTAGGGGAGGGTGACGCTCACCAGCGCTTCGGTGGAGGTGAAGGGCACGGCGCCGGGCATGTTGCCCACGGCATAGTGCTGCACCCCATGAAGGGTGTGCACCGGATCGGTGTGGGTGGTTTCACGGCTGGTGGCGATGCAGCCCCCCTGGTCGATGGCCACATCCACGATCACCGAGCCGGGTTTCATGCGCTCCACCAGGGCCTCCTCCACGAGGGTGGGAGCTCGGCCGCCGGGGGTGAGCACAGCTCCGATCACCAGATCGGCCGCCGGCACCAGCCGCTCCACCAGGCTGCGGCTGCTCACCAGGCTCACCAGCCGGCCGCGGCGCTCGGCCTCCCGCTCGCGCAGGCGCTGGGGGGAGCGGTCCAGCAGGAACACCTCCGCGTCCATGGCGGCGGCGATCCGGGCGGCATTCCAGCCCACGGTGCCCGCACCGAGCACCACCACCCGCGCCGGCCGCACCCCGGTGCAGCCGCCGATCAGAACGCCTCGCCCACCGTGAGGACGCTCCAGCAGATGGGCCCCCACCTGGGCCGCGAGCCGGCCTGCGATCTCGCTCATCGGTGCCAGGAGGGGCAGGCTGCCGTCCTCCAGCTGCACGGTTTCGTAGGCCACGGCGGTGGTGCCGGCCTCCAGCAGGGCGCGGCCCACATCGGGATAGGCCGCCAGGTGCAGATAGGTGAACAGCACCAGATCGGAACGCAGGTGGGTGAACTCCTCGGGCTGGGGCTCCTTCACCTTCACCACCAGATGGGCGCCCCAGGCTTCCTCGCGGCTCACCAGCCGGGCACCCGCGTCGGCGAAGTCCTGGTCGTCGATGCCGGCCCCGAGGCCTGCACCGGCCTGCACCCGCACCTCCATCCCCTGGCCCACCAGCTCCCGGGCCCCGTCAGGGGTGAGGGCCACGCGCCGCTCGTCACGCTTGATTTCCGTGGGCACGCCGATGCTGGCCATCGGGGCGGTGAGAGTGGGCGGGGCTGCCATCGAGCCGGAACAGGTGTCCCCAAGCCTGGCTCAGACGGCGGCGATCGGCATCCGCCAGCCGCTGCCGAAGGCCTGGCTGCTCACCTTGAGCACCGGCGCTGCCTGGCGTCGTTTGAATTCCGCCCGCTGCAGCAGAGCCATCACCCGGTGCGCCAGCTGCGGGTCGGTGCCCTCGCGCACCAGCTGCTCGGGGCTGCGCCGCCGCTCCACCAGCGCCTTCAGCACCGGATCAAGCACGGCGTAGTCAGGCAGGGAGTCACTGTCCAGCTGGTTGGGCTGCAGTTCGGCGCTGGGGGGCTTGTGCCGGATGGCGGTACCGATCAGCTCCTGCTGCGCCGGCAGCCCCAGCTCCCGCCGGCAGGCCTCGGAGGCGGGGCTGTCCAGCCAGTCACAGAGCCGGAACACGGTGGTCTTGTAGAGGTCGCCGATCACCGCCAGCCCGCCGTTCATATCGCCGTAGAGGGTGCAGTAGCCCACCGCCAGCTCCGACTTGTTGCCGGTGGAGAGCAGCAGCCGGCCCTGCTGGTTGGCCATCGCCATCAACAGGGTGCCGCGGATGCGCGACTGCAGGTTCTCGGCCGTCAGGCCCTGGGGGGGCTGGCCCAGGGCGGGGGTCAGAGCCGCGTCGTACCGGCTCATCAGGGCGGTGATCGGCACGGTGTGGGTTGTCAGCTCGAGACGCTGCGCCAGGGCTTCGGCATCGTGGATGGAGCCGGCGGAACTCCAGGGGGAGGGCATCAGCAGGGCCAGCAGCTGATCGGCACCCAGGGCCGCCGTGGCGATGACGGCCACCAGGGCCGAGTCGATGCCGCCACTCAGGCCCAGCAGCGCCCGCTGGAAGCCGCACTTGCGGGCGTAGTCGCGCACCCCCAGCACCAGGGTCAGCATCAGCTGCTCCAGCGGTTCGGGTGGGTCGGGCGGCTCGACTGGCGCCGGGGCCAGCGGCGCTCCCGCTGACGGAACAGGCCGTTGCCACACCTGCAGGGATTCGGCGCAGCAGGGCAGGCGGGCGACCACCGTGCCGCTGCCATCCACCACGAAGCTGGCACCGTCGAACACCAGCTCGTCGTTGCCGCCCACCTGGTTCACGTACACCACCGGGCAGTTCAGGCGACGCGCTGCCCGCCCGGCCAGATCCTGCCGAAGCGCCGCCTTGCCCTGGCCGAAGGGAGACGCGGAGTGGTTCACCAGCAGATCGATCCGCTGGGCCTGCAGGGCCGCCACCGGATCGGGACCCACCAGCCGCTGGCCCACCAGCTCCTCCTCCACCCAGAGGTCCTCGCAGATGGTGAGGCCCAGCCGCAGGCTGCCGCCGGCGCCGGCCAGCTCCAGCACCGGAGGGGCCGCGGCGGGGCGGAAATAGCGCCGCTCGTCGAAGACGTCGTAGCTGGGCAGCAGCTGCTTCCTGGCCACCACCCGCCAGTGCCCGTCCTGCACGAGGGCGATGGCGTTGTGCAGGTTGGGGACCTGGCGATCGCCGCTGGCTTCGGCCATGCCCACCAGCACGGCCAGATCGGGGCTGACCTGGGCCAGCTGGCTGGCCAGCCTCGCCAGGGCCAGGTTCTGCTGCTGCAGGCGGGCCGGCAGCAGCAGCAGGTCGCGGGGGGGGTAGCCCCAGAGGGAGAGCTCCGGCGTGAGCACCAGGCTCGCCCCCACGGCATGGGCCTGCCGGCAGGCGTTCAGGATGCGCTCGCCATTGCCGGCCAGGTCGCCCACCACCGGGTTGAGCTGGGCCAGGGCAAGGCGCATCGATCAGGGGCGTGCGGTGAGGCCGTAGAGATTGTGCTGGAGCAGCAGAGGCCAGGCGGCCTCCGCCACCTGGTGCGGTGCCGCCTGACGCCGCGCCAGGCTGCTGGTGGTGGGCGGAATCCGCAGCGGCAGTTCCTCCACCGTTCCCCCCAGCCTGCGCAGCGTCTCCAGCTCCTGCTCGCGAAGGGGCCAGCCGGCGCGGGGCACCACCGCTAGATGGCAGTGCTGCAGCACTGCGGCGGCCTGCTTCCAGCGCGGGATCTGACCGGCCAGATCGCTGCCCACAACGAACACCAGCTCCTGCCCAGGCCAGCGCTTCGCCGCCCGTTCCAAAGTGGTGATTGCCCAGGGACTGCTGAGATCCTGGGCCAGCTCCAGCCGCGGGTTGTCGATGGCCGTCACCACAGCGGCCAGGAGCGCTGCCCGCTGCTCCAGGGTGGCGCCGTGCTCCTTCATCGGGTTGTCGCTGGCCCAGGTGGCCACCCTGGGGAAGAGACGGAGCAGGCCCTCCAGCAGGGCCTGATGGCCGCGGGTGGGGGGATCGGCACTGGTGCCCAGCAGGGCCACGCCGGAGGGCCTGGTCACGGCAGCAGCACCTGCAGGGAGGGCTGTATCGGGCCCTCTCCCCGGGTCGTGGCTGGCCTGTCGGCCCGGGGGGTGCGCGCGTCCGTGAGGCGCCCAGCCAGCCAGGTCCGCACCAGCGGGTCGCTGGCCATCAGCCGACGCCGCAGGGCCCCAGGCTGGCCACCCCGTTCGCCGCGACGCAGCAGTTCCCGCGCCGCCAGCCGTCCGGTGCGGCGGGTGGTGTGCACGGCCAGGGCGGCCTGGGCAAGGGCCACCGGTGCTGCCGGGGCCAGGCTGAGGCCGCCGGTGAGGGGAGCCGCCAGCAGCAGCAGCTGACGCAGCACCCCCAGCACCAGCTGGATGCCGATCTGGGCGCCGCCGATGAGAGCGTTCTGGCGGGACAGCTGACCGAGCAGCTGCCGTGCTGCCGGTCCGTCCATGGGCAGGCCATAGAGCTGGCAGAGCTGGGCCACCAGCGCGGCGTCGCAGGCCAGGCCTCCTGCCAGATCCAGAAGCAGCAGCGGGTTGGCGGCCAGACCCGTGGCCTTGAGGGCGGCGTAACGGCCGATCAGTCCCTGGGCCGCTCGGCGCCCGCGCCCAAGGCGACCCTGATGCAGTTGCCGCTGGAACGATTCGGCGGCAGCGAGGCTGTTGAGAGCCAGGAGCAGCTCGCCCTGTTCCTCAAGCAGGGCGGTGAGGTGGAGGCGCAGCGGCTCGACCCGCGGGGGCTCCGGGTCGGTTCGCACCCGGCCATCGGCCCGCAGCCGGGCCCGGCGGGGGGCCGCCGCCACCGCCAGCAGCGGCAATGTCCCGGCCGCCGTCGGGAGCACGGCCCGCAGCCGGCGCTGAATGCTGGCCATCAGGTCCCGGCCCTGCTCACCGGGCCAGCAGTCACTGCGGTTGAGCACCAGCAGCAGTGGTTTGCCGCTGCGCAGCAGCGCCGCGATGGCGTCCTGATCGATACCGGTGAGGTCGCCATCCAGCACCATCAGCACCAGATCCACCCCCCGGGCCACCCGGGCCGCCAGCCGCGCCCGGCCCGGGGCGGCGATCTCATCGATCCCCGGGGTGTCCACCAGCTCCACCCGCGCCAGGCCGCCCACCTCCACAGCCCAGCTCGCCGCTTGCTGCTGGCGGGTGCAGCCATGGGCCACGTCGGTGGCGAACACCGGCTCACCCAGCAGGGCATTGAGCAGGCTCGACTTGCCCACCCCCACCCGGCCGAACACCGCCACACGCAGGTGGCGTTGCTCGAGGCGCTCCAGCTGGTGATCGAGCACCGCCAGCGAGCCGCCAAGCAGGCTGTGTTCGCGCCCATTGAGCCGCAGGTCCCGGCGCCATTGCCCCAGCAGCAGCCGGCAGCGCT
>JBFLKL010000191.1:0-12288 GCA_040883175.1 Synechococcaceae cyanobacterium
AGACCATGACCATCGCTGAGTTGCTGGCAGGGCTTGAGGCCATCAGCCGCGGCCGCCCCGACCGGGTGCTGCGCCTGCGTGGCAGCCTGCCTGGGGCCGGCGGGCGCGAACCGTTCGAGCTGCTGGTCTTCCGAGGCTTCTCCAGCAGCGTCAGCCACCCCACCGCCTTCGATCCCGATCGGCCCGCCCTGCCCGCGGACGCGCTGGTCGAGGCGGCCGAACTTCTGGCCGGGCCCCTCAACCCCGCCGCCGAGCAGCGGCTGGCGGAGCCGCAGCCGGTCGAGGCCTTTCTCGAGCCTCCGGCCTGGTGCTGAAGCTCCGCTGCCGGTCGGCCGGGGGTTCAGACGCCATCGCACAGGCTGCGCCAGTGGGGACAGTGGATGGCCAGGGCAGCCCCATGGGGCTCCAGCCAGTCCGCCCTGGCCAGCTCGAAGTCGCTGAAGTCAAAGCCGGGCGCCACCGTGCAGCTGACCAGGCTCCAGCGGCTGGCCGGGGTCGGTTCGGCGGCAAACCAGCTGCCCGCCGGCACCACATGCTGCGGGCGCTCACCGGCAGCCAGATTCAGGCCCAGTCGTGTGCTGCGCGCCGAGCCCTCCGGGCAGAGCTCGTAGACCAGCAGCCCGCCGCCTCCATGGTGGTGCCAGGCCTCATCGGAGCGGATGCGATGCCAGCGGGAGCATTCGCCCGCCGCCAGCAGAAACAGGATGGCGGTGCTGGCGGCGCGGGGCCCGCGCGGTGTCTGCACCTGCTGGCCGGCACGGTAGGTCTCCCGGTAGTGGCCGCCCTCGGGATGGGGCACCAGCTCCAGGGCCCGGATCAGGTGATCCGGGTCGGGCGGGGTGTGCCGGGGCTCCGGGGTCTTCATTCAGCCCTCCAGCACCCCCACGCAGCGCCCGCAGAGGCTTGGGTGGCCGCTGTGCTGGCCGATGTCGGTTTCGTAATGCCAGCAGCGCTCGCATTTGTGGCCGGCGGCGCGGGCCACGCGCACCCGCACCCCGTCCGCCACCGCCTCGCGCAGCACCTCAGGCGGAGCCATGCCGCCGATGCGCAGAGCCGACACCAGCAGCCAGTCGGCCAGGTTGTCGACCGCGGGGTGGGCGGAGCCCTGCAGCCAGGCGAGGGCCGCGGCCAGATCGCTGACGCTGCTGCAACCGCCATCGACATCGCCACCGGGCAGCAGCTCCACCTGCACCTGGGCTTCCAAGGAGGCACCCAGCTGGCCTTCGGCCCGGCAGCTCTCCAGCTGGCGGTTCACCAGGGCGCGCAGCTCCAGGATGGTCGCCATCGGCGTCTCCAGCTCCGGCTGGCGCCACTCCTCGGGGGCCGTCGGCCAGCCCCGCTCGAACACCGAGGCCTCAGCCACCGGATAGGGCAGGTTCTGCCAGATGTCCTCGGCCATGTGACAGAGCACCGGCGCGATCAGGCCCGCCAGCCGTTCCACCACCAGGGCCAGCACCGTCTGGCAGCTGCGACGCCTGAAATCGCCGGCGCCGCTCACGTAGAGGCGGTCCTTGGCGATGTCGAGGTACACATTGGAGAGGTCCACCACACAGAAGTTCTGCAGCGCCTGAAAGAAGCGGTAGAACTCAAAGCGCTCGAAATCACCCGTGACGGCCTCGATCAGGGCGGCGGTGCGCTGCAGCATCCACCGGTCCAGCAGGGGCAGCTCGGCATGGGGAATGGCCTGGCCCCCCTCAGCCCGGGGTCTGGGGTCGAAGTCGTGCAGGTTGCCAAGCAGGTAGCGGGCCGTGTTGCGCACCTTGCGGTACACATCGGCCAGCTGCTTCACGATCCCCGGGCCCAGGGGCACATCGGCTGAGTAGTCCACCGAGCTCACCCACAGCCGCAGCACGTCGGCGCCATAGGCCGGCTCCTGTTTCGCGTTCCGTCCGCCCTCCACCAGCACCGCCGGATCCACCACGTTGCCGAGGGATTTGCTCATCTTGCGGCCCTTCTCATCGAGGGTGAAGCCATGGGTGAGCACCCGCCTGTAGGGGGCATGGCCGTTGACGGCCACCGAGGTGAGCAGGCTGCTCTGGAACCAGCCCCGGTGCTGGTCACTGCCCTCGAGATAGAGATCGGCCGGGTAGCGAAGGCCCTGCTCCTTCAGCACCCCGGCCCAGGACGAACCCGAGTCGAACCAGACGTCCATGGTGTCGGTGCCCTTGCGCCACTGATCAGCTTCGCCGGCCAGCTCCGGCGGCAGCAACCCGGACTCGTCGCGCTGCCACCACACATCGCTGCCGTGCTCGGCGATCAGCGCCTGGATGTGGCCCAGCGTGGCCTCGTTGAGGAGCACAGCGCCGGTGTCGCGGTGGTAGAAGACGGGGATCGGCACGCCCCAGGTGCGCTGGCGCGAGATGCACCAGTCGCCCCGCTCGCTCACCATCGCCTCGATGCGGTTGCGGCCGCTGGCGGGCAGCCACTCCACCCGTGCGATGGCGTCCAGGGCGGCGGCGCGGAAGCCATCCACCGACGCGAACCACTGCTCCGTGGCCCGGAAGATCGTGGGCTTCTTGGTGCGCCAGTCGTAGGGGTAGCGGTGTTCGTAGCGTTCCTGTTTGAGCAGGGCGCCGGCGGCCTCCAGCGCTTCGATGATCGTGGGGTTGGCGTCCTTCAGCACGTTGGTGCCGGCAAAAGGCCCGGCCTCCTGCGTGAGGGTGCCGGCCTCATCCACCGGGCAGAGCATGGGCAGCCCGTATTTCCTGCCGGTGTTGAAGTCGTCGACGCCGTGGCCGGGGGCGGTGTGGACCAGGCCCGTGCCGGTCTCGGTGGTGATGTAGTCGCCGCCCAGCACCACCTGGCCGCGGCGCTCCAGCAGCGGATGGCGGTAGACGACCCCCTCCAGTTCCTCCCCTTTCACCGTGAGCAGGGGGTTCAGGGACAACCCCAGGATCTGCTCCAGGGGCCCCACCAGCTCGCTGGCCACCACCAGGTGGTTGGAGAGGCTGTCAGCGCCGTTGACCTCGCAGATGCTGTAGTCGAGCCTGCCGTTCACGGAGATGGCCAGGTTGGCTGGCAGGGTCCAGGGGGTGGTGGTCCAGATCGCCACCGAGAGCAGGATCGGCCTGCCGCTGGCGGTCATCCGGCCGCGGTCTTCCACTTCGATGCCGATGGCCTTGAGGTGGCCGGCCAGGGGGGTGGGCACGGCCTCCACCGGGAAGGCCACATAGACGCTGGGGGAGGTGTGGCCCTCGGGGTACTCGAGCTCGGCTTCGGCCAGGGCGGTGCGGGAGCTGGGGCTCCAGTGCACCGGCTTGAGGCCCCGGTAGATGTGGCCGGCGAGCACCATGGCGCCGAACACGCCGATCTGGGCGGCCTCGTAGTGCTTCTGGAGGGTGAGGTAGGACTGATCCCAGTCGCCCCAGATGCCCCAGCGCTGGAAGCCCGCCTTCTGGCCGTCCACCTGAGCCAGTGCGTAGGCATGGGCCTTGCGGCGCAGGCCGAGGGGCGTGAGTTCGGCCCGCTCGCCGCTGCTCAGCCCCTGCAGCACCTTGAGCTCGATCGGCAGGCCGTGGCAGTCCCAGCCCGGCACGAAGCGCGCCTTGCGCCCCTGCAGCAGAGCCGTCTTGTTGATGATGTCCTTGAGGATCTTGTTGAGGGCGTGGCCCACATGCAGGGCCCCGTTGGCGTAGGGCGGTCCGTCGTGCAGGGTGAATGGCTCGCCGGGGTTCTCGCGGCTGAGGCGTTCGTAGATCCGCCGCTCGGCCCAGAACGCCTGGATCTCCGGTTCCCGCGCCTTGGCGTTGGCCCGCATGGCAAAGGGCGTCCGCAGCAGGTTGAGGGTGTCCTTGTAGGAGAGGGGCGCTTGGTTGGGCGCCGGCTCGGAGGCGGGGCGGGCGGTCACGGCGCCAGGGGCAGCAAGGGGGGATTATCCCGTCCGGCTGGGGGCGCTGGTGGAGGCGTCATCGTCGCTGCCGGCCCCATCGTCGGCGGGGGCGATGGCTGGCTGGTGGCCGGCTTCCGCCTCCCTTGTCTCATCCTCGCCGGCCTCGATCATGGCGTCGATCTCCGCAAACGAGCTCACCACCACGGCCTCCCCGGGCGCCTCCCCGCTGGCTGGAGCAAGGGTTTCAGGGGTGGCCCCGCTGTCGGGTGCGTCCGTGGGAGATGGCTCCGGGGTGGGCTGCTCCGGCCGTATCCAGCGCTTGCCGGTGCTGCGGGGTTGGCGCCGCTGTCGCAGCCAGAGCCCGGCGGTGGCGCTCCACTGGCTGGCCAGCGCCAGCAGTCCGGCGCTGGCGCTGCCCGCCTCCCCCAGGGCCTTCCGCCAGCGTTCGGCGGATCCCAGCCGCCCCTGCTCCTCAGCCGTGAGCTGCCGCCAGCGGCCCTGGCCCACCTCCACCGCGAGCCGGCCGATCAGCAGACCGCCGCAGAGCACCCCGAGCATCGGGGCGCCGGTGAGCCGCTCGGCACTGGTCACCAGGACCAGTCCCAGCAGCAGCACCACCGCGCCCCACACGGCATCGCGGGAGCGGCTCAGCTCGGGCAGCAGCAGGGGCAGCAGCAGGATGGCGAGCCCCAGCACCAGAGCAAGGGCTCCGCCCAGGACGGCGAGCATGGCCAGGGGGCGGTTCCTGCCCATTCTGAGCCGCTGGGCGGCGGCCTCGGCCCTGCCTACAGTCGGCAAGCTGCCCACCTGGCGGAATCGGTAGACGCGCTGGGTTTAGGTTCCAGTGACCTCGGTCGTGGGGGTTCAAGTCCCCCGGTGGGCATCGCCGGGGCAACCTCAGCTCCCGGCAGACCTGGACCCTTGCCTAAGTTTCAACCCACCGTTTCCTTCCGTCGGGTTTGTCTGCGCCCATGACCCAGGCCCCGGCCGCTGCGCTGTCTCGCTCGGTTCCCAAGCAGTTCATCGATCCTCCGGGGCCCTGGAATCCCACCGTGGGCCTGTTTCTTGCCGGCTACGGCCTGGCGGGTCTCACCGTCTGGGGCTGGTTCGTGGGCCAGTGGCCCCTGCTGCCGCTGCTGATCACCGGCTTCCTGGCCCTGCACCTGGAGGGCACGGTGATCCACGATGCCTGTCACAACGCCGCCCATCCCCACCGCTTCTGGAATGCGGTGATGGGCCACGGAGCTGCCCTGCTGCTCGGCTTCAGCTTCCCGGTGTTCACGAGGGTGCATCTGCAGCACCATGCCCACGTCAATGACCCGAAGAACGACCCTGACCACATCGTCAGTACCTTCGGCCCGCTCTGGTTGATCGCACCCCGTTTCTTCTATCACGAGGTTTTTTTCTTCCGTCGCCGACTCTGGCGCCGTTATGAGCTTCTGGAGTGGGGCATCGCCCGTGGGATCTTCGCGGCGATTGTGATTGCAGCGGCGAAATATGACTTTCTGCCCTTCATCTTCAACTGCTGGTTCGCGCCGGCTCTGATGGTGGGCGTCACCCTGGGATTGTTCTTCGATTATCTTCCGCACCGCCCTTTCCAGTCCCGCAACCGTTGGCACAATGCCCGCGTCTATCCCGGGCGGGTGATGAACTGGCTGATCATGGGCCAGAACTACCACCTGGTCCATCACCTCTGGCCCTCGATTCCCTGGTTCGAATACCGTCCCGCCTACCACGCCACCAAGCATCTTCTGGATGCCAAAGGGTCACCACAGCGTCTTGGCCTGTTCGAATCCCGCAGCGACGGTCTGAACTTCCTCTACGACATCCTGCTGGGTGTGCGCAGCCACAGCAAGCGCCGCAGCAAGCTGCGTCCGCTGGCGGCGCTGATGCCCACGCGCCCTGCCCGTCGGCGGGTCCTGGCCCTGCTGCACCGCACCGCTGTGTCGCCGGTGCGCTGACGATTCATCCTCCCAGGATCATTCGCCCAGGATTCTGGGCACCCGGAAGAAATCCCCTTCCCGCTGCGGCGCCAGGTCGAGCAGGTCCTCACGGACCTGAGTGGGTTCCACCCGGTCCTCCCGCGTCACGTTCACCACTTCCACAGCCCGTGTGGTGGGGGGCACACCCTCCGTGTCCACCGCCTGGAGATGGTCCACATAGTCGAGGATGCGCTCCAGCTGCTCTGTGTAGGTGGCGATCTTCGTCTCCGGCAGGGCCAGACGGGCCAGTGCGGCAACCTTGCGCACATCGTCAGCGCTGATCTGGCTCATCGGCTGGAGCGGAGTGGTGGCGCGACGCTAGCGCCAGGCAGCCTTCCCTTCGCTCAACCGCCTCAGTCATCGGCCGCCAGGAAGTTCTGCAGATCCACCGCCAGGGTGGCTGCCGCCAGCTCCAGCAGAGTCTGGCCGTGGTCGGCCCTGGCCAGATAGGGATCCGAGCCCATGCGACCGTCGGGGTGGCGGCGGCGGAAGTCATCGGGGCCGTGGATCGGGCCGGCCGGCGGTGGCTCCGGCAGGGGGCGCTGCTTGCTGATCAGGCTCGGCTCCAGATGCAGGGTGAGGGCGATCTCGCTGGGGGTGGCGTGGTGTCCCTCCCGCTCGCCGTAGAGCTCCCGTGCCTTTTGCATCACAGGCGGCGCCATGAACCAGTTGGCCAGCTTGCAGCGCAGTCGCGGGGCCACCGGCAGCCCGCGGGCGGCGGCGGTGGCGTAGGCCTGGGCGAAAGCGGCCTTGCCGGTGGCGATGTTGCCGCCGTGGCCGTTGATCACGTACACGCGCTCGAAACCATGGCGGGCCAGGGAGAGCACCACGTCGTGCAGCACGGCCAGCAGGGTGCTGGGCTGCAGGCTCACGGTGCCGGCGAAACCCAGGTGGTGTTCGGCCATGCCGAAGGCCTGGGTCGGGGTCACCAGCACGCCGGTGCGGCGGCCCACCTCCAGCGCCACGGCTTCGGCGGTGAGGGCATCGGTGCCGATGGCGCCGGTGGGGCCGTGCTGCTCTGTGGAGCCGAGGGGCACGATCACGCCCCGGCTGCGCTGCAGGTAGGCCTCCACCTCCGGCCAGCTGCGCAGCTGCAGGCGGATGGCATCCACGCTCCGGCTGTCTTCGGTGCTGCTGTGGGCGGTTGCCGGCGCGCTGGTCTGCTGGTCGGCGGTCTCAGGCATGGCGATGGTGAAGAGGGTTCGAGGGGCCCGGAGACGGGGCGGGCCCAAACGGATCAGGGTGAACAGCGGTGCCGCCGCCCCACTTGCCTAGGATCGTCAGGCGAGCTCAGCCCAGGGTCGATGCTGCATCGCAAGCTCTACCAGTTCAGTGTCGAACGCCGCCCGGTCTGGGTGTTCCTGCGCGACCAGCAGCGCTGGATCGAGGAAGCCCTGGTGGTGGAGATCGATGGTGATCTGGTGACCCTGCGCTACGACGCCGCCGATGATGACGAAGCTCACAGCTGGGAGGAGAGCGTGCGGCTCGACTCGATCGGCGCGGTGAGCACACGCCTGTCCTACGTGTGCCGAGCTCCCGGCGAGGAGCTGCCCATGGCCGACGACTGCCCTGAGGCTGAGCGTCTCAGCGGCTGAACTCCTCTGAACTCCTCGCTGGACCCCCTTCAGCCCTTCAGCCCTTCAGTGGGCGGTGCCGTTGCCGTCGTAGTCGTCGGTGTCGTAGTAGCCGCCCTTGGTGCCGAAGAACAGCGTGGTCAGGCAGAACAGACCGCTCACGACCAGCAGAACGGTGCCCAGATTGAAGCCGGAGGCCGCGGTCGCGGCGGAGCTGTCCATGGGGTCGGCGGGGCAGGGGGACTTCTGCTCCATTGTGCTGCCTGAGACCTTCTTTGCACGCCCGGCCGAGCAGGTGGCCCCGGAGCTGGTGGGTTGCCTGCTGGTGCGGCGGTGGGCCGATGGCACCGATTTGTGGGGCGTGATCGTGGAAACGGAGGCCTATTGCCAGAGCGAGCCTGCCTGCCATGGCCATCGCCGCCGCTCTGCCGGCAACGCCACCCTGTTCGGCCCGCCGGGTCGTTTTTATGTCTACCTCACCTACGGGGTTCATCACTGCGTCAATGTGGTCACGGGCCGGCCCGAGTGGGCCAATGGCGTGTTGCTGCGGGCCGCCGAACTGCCCGGTGAGCCGGAGCGGAGTGCAGCAGGGCCAGGGCTGCTGGCCCGACGGTTCGGCATCGACCGCAGCCACGATGGAGAGCCGCTGGACGCCATGCGGGGCCTGTGGCTGGCGCCGCGCCCCCCGGCTCTGGCCCTGCCTGCCGACGATCTGGTTCAGACAACGCGCATCGGCATCAGTCAGGGGCAGGAGCTCCCCTGGCGCTGGTACCTGCGCCGCAGCCGCGCTGTGAGTCGCCGTGCGCCCGGGGATCGGTTGCCGCCCCTTCGGCCCCTAGGTTGAGGCGACGAGAGGGGCCGGGTGTTGAGCGGCTGGGTTCACCGCCACGTGATTGATCTGTCGGCCTTCTCGACCGACGATTTCGCCACCGTGCTGGAGCTTGCCCAGCGGTTCCGCAGCCTGCCGGAGGTGGGGGCCCGCAGGCTGCCGGCCCTCCAGGGCCGGCTGATGACGACCCTGTTCTTCGAGGCCAGCACCCGCACCCGCAGCAGCTTCGAGCTGGCCGCCCGCCGCCTCTCGGCCGATGTGCAGAGTTTCACGCCGGGCTCCAGTTCCCTGGCCAAGGGCGAGAGCCTGCTGGACACCGCCCGCACCTACGTGGCCATGGGGGCGAACCTGCTGGTGGTGCGCCACGGTTGTGCCGGCGTGCCCCAGATCCTCGCGGAGCACCTCGATCAAGGCGAGGAGCGGGTGGCGGTGCTCAACGCCGGCGACGGGCTGCACAGCCACCCCAGCCAGGGCCTGCTCGATCTGTTCACCATGGCCCGCCACTTCCAGCCCGAGGCCCCCACGCCGGCCGCGCTGCGCGGCCGCCGCATCGTGATCGTGGGCGACGTGCTCCACTCCCGCGTGGCCCGCTCCAACCTCTGGGCCCTTACCGCCTGTGGCGCTGAGGTGGTGCTCTGTGGTCCGCCCACGCTCCTCCCCGATTGCTTCGCCGACTTCGTGGTGGCCCCGCCGCCCGGCCAGACTGTCGACCCGGTGCCCGGCCGCGCGCCGGTGAGACTGTGTCGCCGCCTCGAGGAGGCGCTGCCCGGTGCCGATGCGGTGATGACGCTGCGGCTCCAGAAGGAGCGGATGCACCAGCATTTGCTCACCAGCCTGGAGAGTTATCACCGCAACTACGGCCTCACCCATGAGCGCATGGCACTCTGCGGCGGGTCGGTGCCGGTGCCGGTCCTCCATCCGGGCCCGGTGAACCGGGGTGTGGAGCTGGCCGGTGCCCTGCTCGACGATCCCAGGCACAGCCTGGTGGAGGAGCAGGTGCGCAACGGCATCCCGGTGCGCATGGCGCTGCTCTACCTGCTGGCCGCCGGCGGCGACGCCTAGAGCAGTTTGAAGCCGTCCAGCAGCAGGCCATAGAGCAAGCCGATGCGGGCCATGTCAAGCAGTTGCAGCGGCAGCCGATCGCCGCCGCGGCGGCGCAGGGGGCCGCGGGCACGCACCGCCAGCTCCAGTGTCAGCACGCAGAGCAGGGCACCCACCGGATCGCTCTGACCGATCTGCCCGCCGATGGAGGCCACGACCCCGCCGATCGAGAAGCTGAGCAACAGCACGATCAGCTGCAGTGAGGCCCTGCGCCAGGGGTTGGTGGCCCAGGCCACCAGGCGGTCGCCGGCCTCCACCAGGCTGCGTTGAAAGCGGGTCTGCTGCAGGGGGCGCGGGCCGGCCGGTGCTGCCTGGAGCGGTGATCGCATCGGCGGAAGCCCCCGTCGCATGGACGGGGGCGGTCGAAGAGGTGGCAGGGTCAGGAAGTGGTGATCCCCATCACCCGGCCCAGCCCTGCCGACCCTTGTCTACACCATCTCTTGAGTCTTGCCAGCTTTTCTGCGCTACTGATAGGGGATACCAATAAAAAAGCCCGGGACCTGACGGCCCGAGCCGGGTGATGGGGACTCCGTAAAGAAAGCGGGCGGAGGCGTCTGGGGCAAGGGTGGTCTGGACGTTTGCAGGAGCGTCCTCCTGTGCTCTTGACGCCGGCTGAGCTCAATGTCATCCGCCGCGAAGGGGTCTGTTCCGCTCAGCTGTCGGCGTCCTTCTTGCGGCTGGACTTGCCCTCGAGCAGTTCCAGCAGCGCTTCCATCTGGGCCATCACACCGCGCACCTCCCCGGCCTCGGGCAGGAGTCCGTCCTCCATCACACCCTGGTGCATCTCGCGGAGTTCCTGGCGGATGTAGCGGAGGTGGCTCACCACCTGTTCGCGCTTCGACTGCGACATGAATGAAGGCCGGGAATGCGTCTCTTTTACCGCATCACGGGTCCGCCGCCGGGTCGGAGGCTCACTTCTGGCCGAAGCGCGCCTTGGCCTGGTCGTAGAAGGGCCCGTCGATCTGCTCGAGGCCGGCTTCGTCGGCCAGGCGTTCGATACGTCTGCGGACGGCGGGCCTGACAAAGAACGGCACTTCGCGCAGCCGGAGCTCGGCCTCAGCGCTCCAGTTCACGGGCCGGACAGGCAAGGGTGACTGGCAATGTTGACAGGCAATGCTGAACGGGCGATGGAGAATAGGGGACTCGAACCCCTGACCTCTGCGGTGCGATCGCAGCGCTCTACCAGCTGAGCTAATTCCCCGGATCTGCCCCATTATTCCCCCTCGCCCCTCCTGCCCGCCTCTGCCCGCCGCCGATGTCCGCCTCGATCACACCCGACCGCCTGGCGTCCTTCGATGAGGCCGGTATCGCGGAGCTGGCCCGCCGCCTCGAGGAGGACGACTACGCCAGCCCCTTCGACGGCCTTGCCGACTGGCATCTGATGCGGGCGCTGGCCATTCACCGTCCTGATCTCGCCAGGCCCTACGTCCATCTGGTGGACCAGGAGCCCTTTGACGAAGACTGAACCGTGAGCGCCGATCCACTCACCGGTCGCCGCATTCTGGTGGGGATCAGCGGCAGCATCGCCGCCGTCAAGCTGCCGTTGCTGGTGAGCACCCTGGTCCAGCGTGGCGCGCTGGTGCGCTGCCTGCTCACCCCCAGCGCCGCCCGGCTGGTGAGCGCCGAGGCCCTGGCCTGCCTCAGCCGCGGGCCCTGCCATCTCGACGCGGATCAGTGGAGCCACCAGACTGCCAGGCCTCTGCATGTGGAGCTGGCCGAATGGGCGGAGCTGGTGCTGGTGGCTCCGCTCAGCGCCACCAGCCTGGGGCGCTGGCTGCACGGCCTGGGCGACACCCTGCTGGCCAGCACCCTGCTGGCCTGTGAGGCGCCGGTGCTGGTCGCCCCCGCCATGAACACCGCCATGTGGTCATCGCCAGGGGTGCGGGCCAACTGGCAGCAGCTGCAGGGATGGCAGCGGGTGCTGCCGATCGCTCCTGCCCCGGGATTGCTGGCCTGCGATCGCCGCGGCGACGGACGCATGGCCGACCCCGATCTGCTGCTGCTGGCCCTGGAGTCGCTGGCCCTGTGGGGCTGGCGTCGCGACTGGCAGGGGCTGAGTCTGCTGGTGAGCGCCGGCCCCACCCGCGAGGCGCTGGATCCGGCGCGCTGTCTCACCAACCCCAGCAGCGGCCGCATGGGGGTGCTGCTGGCCCAGGCCGCCCGCCTGCGCGGTGCCCGGGTGGAGCTGGTGCACGGCCCTGTGCAGGTGCCCCGGGCCTGGCTGGAGGGCCTCGAATGCCGGCCGGTGACCACAGCGGCCGAGATGGAGAGCGCCCTCATCGAGGCCCAGTCCCGTGCCGATGCCATCGCCATGGCGGCGGCTGTGGCCGATCACCGCCGTACGGCACCGCTGCGGCAGAAGCTCGCCAAGCAGGCGCTGGAGAGCGAGCTGGCCCACGGCTGGCAGGCTGTGCCGGACATCCTGGCGGGGCTGGTGCGCCGCCGCCCTGAAGGCCAGGTGATCCTGGGCTTTGCCGCCCACAGCGGCGATGTGCTGGCCCAGGCCCAGGCCAAATGGGAGCGCAAGGGCTGTGATCTCCTGTTCGCCAATCCCATCGATCAGCCCGGCGCGGGCTTTGCCTCCGACACCAATCGGGGCTGGCTGATCGGTCCGGAGGCCGGGCATGTGGATGAGCTGGGGCCTGACTCCAAGCTCGCCCTGGCCCACCGCCTGCTCAGTGCCCTGCACCAGCAGCTCAGGCTGCCAGGGGATGTTCCGGTTCGCCCGCACCACTCTCGCGCTGCAGCAGATCCATGAACGTGCGCAGCTGCAGGCGGGGGATGTAGGGCCAGCCGCCACTGCACTCCATCTCCTGGAGCAGGCTGAACAGACGGTTCCTGTCAGCGGGCAGGCTGCTGCGGAAGGGCCCGTCCTGAATGCTGCGGTGCAGCTGCTCCAGCTGACGCAGCACCCCCAGCAGGGCCTGGGGATCCCCAGCCAGTTCGTGGGCAAGGCCGTCGAGCTGCTCGAGC
>JBFLKL010000192.1:0-5046 GCA_040883175.1 Synechococcaceae cyanobacterium
CCGGACGGCTGGCACTGCCCGCCGTTGCCGATGGGCGGATGGTGTATCGCCCCTGGAGACCGGCAGACGCGCTGCAGGATGACGCCTGCGGCGTTCCAGCGCCGACACCGACGGCGGGCGAACTGACGGCCGCGGAGCTGGCTCTGCTGCTGGTGCCGGCGCTGGCGGTCGATCTGCAGGGGCTGCGGCTCGGATACGGCGGTGGCTGGTACGACCGGCTGCGCAGCAGGCCCGACTGGCGCCGGGTGCCGGCCCTTGCGGTCCTGCCCTCCGGTTGCCTGGTGCCGCGACTGCCACGGGATCCCTGGGATGTGCCCTTCTCTGGCTGGATCAGCGAGCGGGGCGTCGGGCACTGCCCCCTTGCGGTGCCACCGCCTCCGGAGTGACAGCCGCGACGGCCGTTGCACCCTGGCGCAGCAGTCACAATCTTCACAAACCCCTCCGGATCGCCGCGCTGCCCGCCCGCCTTTGCGAGGATCCACGCCAGTGCACTGGCGCTCGCCGTGAATCTGTCCTCCTCCCGTCCGGACTTCTCGTTCAGCGTCGCCACAGCGGCCCCCACCGCCTCCGATCGGGTGCTGGCCGCTGAACTCGGAGCCCGAGGTGAGGCCCACGACGCGCTCTCGATGATGGTCAGCTCGGTGGTGCGCATGGTGCAGGCCGGCAAGACACGCGACAGTCGCTGGAAGGACAACTGAGTTCCGCTTCACCCATGCCTGCCTCCTCTCGCCGCTTCGGCCCTCGATCCCTCGCCCTTGGGACCTTGGCCTTCGCTGCTCTGTGCGCCGGTCCCTCCTGGGCCCACGGGATCCAGAGCAACCTGGAGAAGGTCTCCCCGCTGAGCGAACAGGTGCGCCGCGAGTTTCAGCTTCAGAGCGCGTTCAGCACAGGTGAACCGGCAGATGACGCCGCCGTCCGTCTCTGGCGCCCCAGCGGCGAGACCATCGAGATGGGCCGCACCGACGGGCAGGGCAGACTGCGGTTCGAGCTGCCCGGCGAACTCTCCGACGGCTGGGAAGTGCAGGTGGATGCCGGCCCGGGCCACCGCGACTACCTGGAGCTGACCGAGGCCGTCGGCGTCCAGCCCCTGGACAGCCAGCCCCTGGACAATGGCGTGCTCTCCTGGCGATCCACCGCCCCGGGGCGCCTGCTGGCCCGGCGGGCGAACGCAGCCACCCTGCCCCTGGTGGGCGGTATGGCGATGGGCCTGGTCGCCGCCGGCGCCATGCTGCTCAGGCGCCGTCGCTGAAGCGCCTGCATGGCTGAATCCCACACCACCGCCACGGGCAGCGAAGTTCTCGATCGCATCGTCGAGCGTCTCGCCGGCACCGCCGACCCGCGGCGGCGCTACGAATACGTGCTCTGGCTGGCCAAGAAACTCGATCCTCTGCCCGATGAGTTCCGCAACGACGCCTTCAAGGTGAAAGGCTGCGTCTCCCAGGTGTACGTGGTGGGTCAGCTCCGGGACGGCGGACTGCACTGGCAGGGCGACTCCGACGCCTCCATCACCAAAGGCCTGCTGGCCCTGCTGATCCAGGGGCTGGAAGGTCTCACCCCGGAGCAGGTGCAGGCCATCGATCCCGGCTTCATCGCCGCCACCGGCCTGCAGGCCAGCCTCACCCCCTCGCGGGCCAACGGCTTCCTGAACATCCTGCGGCTGATGCAGGCCCAGGCGAAGGCCCTGGCGGGCTGATTTCTAGGATCGCCCGACTGCGCGTTCCCAGCCCATGACGATCGGCATCGGCCTGCTCGGCCTCGGCACGGTGGGAGCGGGCGTTGCCGAGATCCTGGCCAGCCCCGAAGGTCGCCACCCTCTGGTGGCGGAACTGGCGCTGCGGCGGGTGGCGGTGCGGGACCTCAACCGGCCACGGCCGGTGGCGGTGGCCGCCGACCTGCTCAGCACCGATGCCGAAGCGGTGGTGGACGACCCTGCGGTGGACATCGTGGTGGAGGTGATGGGCGGGCTTGAGCCCGCCCGCACCCTGATCCTGCGGGCGATCGGGGCCGGCAAGCCCGTGGTCACGGCCAACAAGGCGGTGATCGCCCGGCACGGCGAGGAAATCGCCGCTGCCGCCGCCGCCGCCGGGGTGTATGTGCTGCTGGAGGCCGCCGTGGGCGGCGGGATCCCGATCATCGAGCCCCTGAAGCAGTCGCTCGGCGCCAACCGCATTCAGCGGGTGAGCGGCATCATCAACGGCACCACCAACTACATCCTCAGCCGCATGGCGGCCGAGGGGGCCGACTACGGCGAGGTGCTGGCCGACGCCCAGCGCCTCGGCTACGCCGAGGCGGACCCGGCCGCCGATGTACAGGGCGCCGATGCCGCCGACAAGATCGCCATCCTCACTGGCCTGGCCTACGGGGGTTCGGTGCCACGGGAGGCGATCCCCACCGAGGGGATCGACCGGCTGGATGCCCGGGATGTGGCCTACGCCGACAAGCTCGGCTTTGTGGTCAAGCTGCTGGCGGTGTCCCAGCTGATCGACACAGAACCCGGCACGGAACAGCAACCCGGCTGTCAGCTGCTGGATGTGCGGGTGCATCCCACCCTGCTGCCCCGCGACCATCCCCTGGCGGGGGTCAACGGGGTGTTCAACGCCATCCTCGTGGAGGGCGATCCGGTGGGCCAGGTGATGTTCTATGGCCCGGGCGCGGGGGCGGGACCCACCGCCTCGGCGGTGGTGGCCGACATCCTCAACATCGCCGGGATCCGGCAGGCCACGGCCCCATCGGGCTCAGCAGCGGGCCCTGTGGGCATCGATCCCCTGCTGGCGGCCGGCAGCTGGCGACAGTGCCGTCTGATCGACGGCGCCCTCACCACCCATCGCAACTACGTGCGTCTGCGGACCAGCGACCAGGCGGGGGTGATCGGCAGGATCGGCACCTGCTTCGGTCAGGCGGGGGTGTCGATCCAGTCGATCGTGCAGTTCGAGGCCGACAGCGAAGCCGCCGAGATCGTCGTCATCACCCATGAGGTGCTGGAAGCCCACTTCCGCCAGGCCCTCGACGCCATCGCCGCCCTGCCGGAGGTGCAGGGTGTGGCCGCCTGCCTGCGCACGTTCTGACGCCTCAGGGGGCCCCTGGAAGCGGTATTCGGTGCGCAAATCGGGATCCGGCGATGACGGCGGCCCCTGAGGCGTCACGATGGGGACAGTTCGATTCGAAAGGAATCCTTAAGCTCTGAGCCCTTTCCGGTTCCGCCCCTGCCCCACGCCTTCCCCAGGGGGGCGCCTCGCGCGCCAGTCATCCCCGTCGCTAGGACAGAGCTCACCGGCTCAGCCCTGCTCTTCTGCCCACCGCTTCATGACCCGTTCATGACCAGCCTTTCCTTCCACCGCGCCGCCACCGCTCCCAGCCAGGGAGACTGCGTGCGCATCCAGACCGACGATCAGCTCTACCAGGTGATCGGCGTCGACGACCGCCACGACCGTTGCTGGCTGCGCCGCTGGCCCCTGGCCCGCCACGGATCCGAGGTGTTTGAAATTTCCCTGCAGCAGGTCCGGCTCGCACGGCCCCATCACTCTTGAATGGCAGCGCTCCGCTGACCCTTCCCCCTTGCTCAGGTCGTTGCGGCTGACTCCACGGCGCTGCTTCTCCCTCGCCGCCGCAACCCTGCTCCTGGCCGGATGCCAGGGTCCCCCCTCCTCCGGCTTGTCCACCCACCAACCAGCCGCCGCCCCCGGCGCCCATCTGGTGGTGGCCACGAGCACCCGGGTTGGCTCGGTCGACCCCGTGCGCGCCTCCACATTCGGAGCGACCCAGCTGCTCAGCGCCATCGGCGATCCGCTCTATCGCCTGGCCGATGACGGCAGCGTGCTGCCTGCCCTGGCCTCCGAACTGCCCCGCGTCAGTCCCGACGGCCTGACGGTGACCATCCCCCTGCGCCGCGATGTGCTGTTCCACGACGGCACGCCCTTCAATGCGGCCGCCATGGTGTTCAGCCTGGAGCGCTTCCTGGCGATCGGCACCCTCAGCTACCTGCTCGACGACCGCATCGAGACGGTGCGGGCAAGCGGCTCCCACGAGCTGCAGCTCCGCCTCAGACGGCCCACCACGGTGCTGCCCCAGCTGCTGAGCACCATCAACCTCACGCCCGTCTCTCCCCGGGCCTACCGGGACCACGGCGATCGGGCCCTCAGCGACCGCTTCGTGGGCACGGGCCCCTACCGGCTGAGCTTCTTCAGCGACCAGCAGCAGCGCCTGGAGCCCTTCGAGCGCTACTGGGACGAGCGGCCCCGCAACGAGGGCATCGTGCTGGTGAGCCTGGGTAACTCCACCGCCCTGTTCGGCGCCATGGGCAGCGGCGAGGTGGATGTCCTGCTCTCCACCGGCCTGCACGAGGACCACCAGCGTGCCCTGGAGCGCCGGGCCGTCCAGGGCACGCTGCGGGAGGGGCGGGGCCCGGCCCTGGAGATCGGCTACATCACCCTGCACACCACCCAGCCCCCTTTCGACGTCGCCGAGCTGCGCCGGGCCCTGGCCCACAGCCTCGATCGGCGGCTGATCACCGAACGGGTCAGCCAGGGCCTGCGCAGTCCCCTGCGCGACCTGGTGCCACCCGCGGTGAGCGGCACAAACCGGCAGATCTGGCCGGCCTACGACCCTGACACCGCCCGCAGACTGTTCCGCCGGGCGGGCTACTGCAATGGGCAGGTGCTGGAGCTGCCGCTCACCTTCCGCTCCAACATCCCCTCCGACCGTCTGATGGTGCTCACCTGGCAGGCCCAGCTGGCCCGCGATCTGGGCGACTGCATCGCGCTTCAGCCCAACGGCATGGAGTCGACCACCGTGTACCGGCAGCTCGGCGAGGGTGCCTTCCCGGCCGTGATGCTCGACTGGCGCGGATCGGTGCGCGACCCGGAGGCCTACCTGTTCCCCATGCTGAGCTGCAGAGAGGCCGAGGGCGATCGCTGCCTCAGGGGTGAGAGCGCTCTGAGCGGCAGCTTCTGGACCGCCCCCGGGCTGCAGGAGGAGCTGCTCCAAAGCGAGGGGCTGAAGGGGAACGAGCGCCTGGCGCTTCTGCAGAGCATCGAGCAACGCACCGCC
>JBFLKL010000193.1:0-10857 GCA_040883175.1 Synechococcaceae cyanobacterium
ACCGGAACGGCGCAGCAGCGGCTCCCGCGCGATCACCCAGGTGGGCTGCGGACGCAACAACCTCGGCGGCTTCGACGTGCAGATCCCCCTGGGCCGGCTGGTCTGCGTCACCGGTGTGAGCGGCAGCGGCAAGAGCACCCTGGTGAACGAGCTGCTGCACCCCGCCCTTGAGCATCAGCTCGGGATGAAGGTGCCCTTCCCCGCCGGGGTGCGCGAGCTCCGCGGCATCCAGGCGATCGACAAGGTGATCGTGATCGACCAGAGCCCGATCGGCCGCACGCCCCGCTCCAACCCCGCCACCTACACCGGCGCCTTCGATCCGATCCGCCAGGTGTTCGCCGCCACGGTGGAGGCCAAGGCCCGGGGCTACCAGGTGGGTCAGTTCAGCTTCAACGTCAAGGGTGGCCGCTGCGAAGCCTGCAGTGGCCAGGGGGTGAACGTGATCGAGATGAACTTCCTGCCCGATGTGTACGTGCAGTGCGACGTGTGCAAGGGCGCCCGCTACAACCGCGAGACGCTGCAGGTCAAATACCGGGGCCACACCATCGCCGACGTGCTGGAGATGACGGTGGAGCAGGCCTGCGAGGTGTTCTCCGCCATCCCCCAGGCGGCCGATCGGCTGCGCACCCTGGTGGATGTGGGCCTGGGCTACATCAAGCTCGGCCAGCCTGCCCCCACCCTCTCCGGCGGGGAGGCCCAGCGGGTGAAGCTGGCCACCGAACTCTCCCGCCGCGCCACCGGGAAAACGCTCTATCTGATCGATGAGCCCACCACCGGCCTGAGCTTCTACGACGTGCACAAGCTGATGGACGTGATGCAACGGCTGGTGGACAAGGGCAACTCGATCCTGGTGATCGAGCACAACCTCGATGTGATCCGCTGCGCCGACTGGATCATCGACCTGGGCCCGGAGGGAGGCGACAAGGGGGGTGAGATCGTGACCTGCGGCACCCCCGAGGAGGTGGCGCAGCATCCCACCAGCCACACGGGGCGCTACCTGGCCCAGGTGCTGGCCCAGCACCCGCCCCTGCCCCTGGCGGCCTGAGGGAAGTGAGCCACGGCTGGTGTGATGCTCATGGTGAGCACTCCACCCCTGGTGTCGGCGCCTATAACCTTCTGCCGTGGACGACTCCACAGGTCCGCCTCACCACCAGCTGCTGATGCCTGCCGGTTCCCCAGCCCGTCCACCGGCTCACCCCCCAACCGCCCGGCCTGCGGCGCCCCGCATCTCACCGCCGGCGGCACCGCCCGATGCCCGGCCCGTGGCGCACCCGGAGCCCTCTGCGACCCGTGGGCCTGCCACCGGGGGCGGCTCCCTGCTCGCCCGGCTGCGGCAGTTGGCCGACCTGCTGGTGTTCGAACCGGTGGCGGCTCCGGATCCCGGGCCCTATGTGCACACCGCCGCCATTCACACCACGGCTGATCTGGCGGCATCCCTGGCCGGCATCACCCAGCTCAGCCGCGAGCAGGGCTTCAGCCGGGATCCGGAAACCCACTACGGCGATGGTGGTCACAGCGCCATGTATCACGTCGATCACCGCGACCTGTCGGTCTCGCTGAGTGTGAACTGCAACCCGCTGCGCCAGACCGTGGCCATCGCTGTCAGCGGCCTCGACTGTGACGAGGCCTACCGCTGCTTCCGGGCCCTTGAGACTGCCCTGTTCGGAGACTGCTGAGCACTGTCGCCGGTGTCGGCATGTGGGGAAATGTCAACACAGCCCCCAGGGTGTGGACCGCCGTGAGGGTGTAACAACCCTCTTGACAACAGGCGGCCGGAGTATTCCGGGAGCCGTTTCTGTTCGGTGATCCCGCCGCTGCCATCGGGACGCAGCAGCACAGACCGGCTAGGACACGTTCGATTCGCGTTGATCCTGCCGCTCCTGCGGCCATCGGAGCCCCCTCCATGGACAGCACTCCCAAGGCCAGTCCCCCCCAGGCTGGTCTCCATGTGCTCCACCTCCATCTGCACGGGCTGTTCCGTTCCCGTGATCTGGAGCTCGGCCGGGATCCCGACACCGGCGGCCAGACCACCTACGTGCTGGAGCTGGCCCGCGCCCTGGCGGTCCGT
Source organism: Synechococcaceae cyanobacterium (assembly GCA_040883175.1). Taxonomy (GTDB): domain Bacteria; phylum Cyanobacteriota; class Cyanobacteriia; order PCC-6307; family Cyanobiaceae; genus NIES-981. Next base: position 2,069 of record JBFLKL010000193.1, read on the forward strand.
CCGGAGGTGGAGCGGGTGGAGGTGATCACCCGGCTGATCCGCGACCGGCGCCTGTCGGCTGACTACGCCCGGGCGGAGGAGCAGATCGTTCCCGGTGCCACCATCTGTCGCCTGCCCTTCGGGCCGGCCCGCTACCTGCGCAAGGAGCTGCTCTGGCCCCATCTCGACGAGCTGGCCGATGTCCTGGCCGAGCGGCTGCTGGCCCAGCCCCGGCGACCCGACTGGATCCATGCCCACTATGCCGACGCCGGCTACGTGGGTGCCCTGCTGCAGCGCCGGCTGGGGATTCCGCTGGTGTTCACCGGCCATTCCCTCGGCCGTGAGAAGCGCCGCCGCCTGATGGCCGCCGGCCTGGAGGCCGCCCAGATCGATGGTCAGTACGCCATGGCTCAGCGCATCGACGCCGAGGAACTGGCGCTGGCCCATGCGCAGCTGGTGGTGACCAGCACGCGCCAGGAATGCGAGCAGCAATATGCCCGCTATGGCCGCTTCCGGCCCGAGCGGGCCAGGGTGATCCCACCGGGCGTGGACAGCCTGCAGTTCTTTCCTCCCCAGGCCGGGGAGCAGGAGTCGGCCGTGCAGGAGCTGATGGCCCCGTTCCTGCGCGATCCCGGCCAGCCGCCGGTGCTGGCCATCTGCCGGGCCGACCACCGCAAGAACATCCCCGCGCTGGTGGAGGTGTTCGGCCGCTCCGAGCACCTGCGCCGCCACCACAACCTGGTGCTGGTGCTGGGCTGCCGCGATGACCCCCGCCAGCTCGATCGCCAGCAACGGGAGGTGTTCCAGCAGGTGTTCGAGCTGGTGGATCGCTTCGATCTCTATGGCCAGATCGCCTATCCGAAGCACCATCAGCGCCATCACATCCCTGAGATCTATCGCTGGGCAGCGCGCCTGGGCGGTGTGTTCGTGAACCCGGCGCTCACCGAGCCCTTCGGCCTCACCCTGCTGGAGGCCGCCGCCTGCGGCCTGCCGGTGGTGGCCACCGACGACGGCGGCCCCCGCGACATCCTCGGCCGCTGCCGCAATGGCCTGCTCGTGGACGTGTCCGATCCCGACGCCCTGCAGACCTGCGTGGAGGACGCCCTGGCCCAGCCTGAGCGCTGGCGCCGCTGGCGCGACAACGGCATCGAGGCCGTGAGCCGCTACTACAGCTGGGATGCCCACGTCACCCACTACCTGGGCGAGGCTCTGGCTGCCACCCGCGATGCTGCCGGGCAGCGCCCCCCCCTCTGGTTCCAGCAGGCGGTGGGGAGTCCCTCGGCCGGCGGGGCGGCCGAGCCGGGCCACGAGCCGGCGTTTCCCACCGCGCCGCAGCGGCTGCTGGTGCTCGATCTGGACGTGAGCCTGGCCTCTGCCGACGCGTGCAGCCTGGCGGAGCTGCGCCGGCGGCTCAGCGCCGACCCCCGGCTTGGCATCGGCGTCGTGTCAGGCCGAGGCTTCGCTCCGGCCCGGCTGGCCTACGACGCCCTGCACCTGCCCCGCCCCTGCGTGTGGATCAGTGACGCCGGCACGGAGATTCACTACGGCACTGAGGCGGCCCACTGGGTGGACCGCCGCTGGCAGGCCCACATTGCCCGGGATTGGGACCGGGATGGAGTGGAGGCGGCGATGGCGGCGCTGGAACCGCGTCTGCGCCGCCAGAGCGAACCCGATCAGGGGCCCTTCAAGGTGAGTTATCTGCTCAGCGAACCCGACCAGGGGATCCTGCCCCTGGTCCGCCAGACGCTGCGCAGCCGCGCGCTGATGGCACGCCCGCACCTGTTCCATCACTGGTTCCTGGATGTGCTGCCCCTCACGGCATCCAAGGCCGAGGCGCTGCGCTACCTGGCGCTGCGCTGGCAGCTGCCCCTCAATGCCCTGTTGGTGGAGGCGAGCCAGCAGGGGGACGGCGATCTGCTGCGGGGCCTCTCCCTCGGAGTGGTGCCGCAGGATCATGACCCGTCACTGGACGGGCTGCGCGGCCACCGGAGGGTGTTCTTCTCCACCCGCCCCCAGGCCTGGGGGCTGCTGGAGGGTCTGGACCATCACCGCTTCCTACGGCGGGCTCAGTAGAGGCGGTAAGGGGGCTGGCTCTGGGCTTCGAGGTCGGCCTCTCCGGCCCAGGCCCCCTCACCGCTCCAGGGCTCGTCGTGCCAGTGCTGGCCCTGGATGGGCTCCTGGTCCCACTGCTCGCCGCGTTCCTCGGCGGCAAGCTGGTCGGGGGTGCGCCCGTACACGGGGTTGCTGTCGGGCATCCAGAAGCTGAGGTCGTTGTACCAGTAGAGCCGGCCCGGCAATTGTGCTGCGATCAGATCGGTGCTGGCCATGGCCGTGAGCAGCTGGCCGAATTCGAGGGCGGAGAGGTCGGTCTGGATGTCTTCGCCGGCGATCCTCAGCAGTTCCGGCAGGCGGCTGAGCATGGTGGGCTTGGCCAGTTCGCTGAACACCTCATCGAGCACCAGCCGCTGGCGCTCCATGCGGCCCAGATCGCCCTCGGGGTCGTTGCGGAAGCGCAGGAAGCCCTCCAGCTCCTCACCCCTGAGCACCTGGGGCCCGGGGTAGAGGTCGATGTAGAGCCCCTGGGCGGTGTCCACGTAGTAGAGGCGCTTGGGCACATCCACCTCCACACCCCCCAGGGCGTCGGCCACCCGCCGCACGGCCCGCAGATTCACCAGCAGGTAGCGCTGGATGGGCTCCTCCAGCAGGCCGCTCAGTTCCCGCCTGGCGCCGTCCATGCCACCGAAGGCATAGAGGGCGTTGGCCTTGAGCACCCCGTAGTGCTCCGACTCCACGTAGGTGTCGCGTGGAACCTGGGTCACCCGGGTGGTTCCGTCCTTGATCTCCACCGTGAAGATGACATCGGTGTTGGCACCCACCTTGTCGATCCCCATCACCAGGATCGACTTGCCGGCCAGGGGGCTGATGGTCTTCGAGAGATAGTCCGGGCTGCTCTTCAGGGCCGCCACCGCTCCGTTGACCAGGCCCGGCAGGGGCCCCGACAGGCCGTAGCCGAGCGCCAGGCCCAGGGCAAACGGAAGCAGGGTGAGCTGGCGCCCCCGGCGCTGGGGTGTGGATCCCCCCTGCGGACCACCCGGGTCCCGTGCACGGGAGCCTTGGGGAGGTTGTGTCGGCTGCCGCTGGCCCATGCCCACTCCTGGTGGGCGCACCATAAGGGGCGAATGCCCGCCTGGCCAGGGGTCAGACAGCCACGACGCGGATCTGGCCGGCGGCGCCATCGGCGCGGCGCCGGGCTTCGGCCTCGCTGGCCCCCCGGGCCAGGGCCACCCCCAGGCGCCGGTTCGGCCGGGCGTCGGGCTTGCCGAACAGCAGAACCTGGGTGTCGGGTTCGCTGAGCGCCTCGGCCACCCCTGCGAACGCCACCCGCTCGGCGGCCCGCTCGGCCAGGATCACACGGCTGGCCGCCGCTCCCAGGCTCTCGATGCGGGGAATCGGCAGACCCAGGACCGCCCGCACGTGCAGCTCGAACTCGCTCAGGTTCTGCCCCACGAGGGTCACCAGGCCGGTGTCGTGGGGGCGGGGGGAGAGCTCGGAGAACACCACCTCCAGGGCGCCGCTGCCGGCCGGCCGGTTGCAGAGGAAGAACTCCACGCCGAACAGACCGGCGCCGCCCAGGTTGTCGGTGACGGTTTGCGCCATCGCCTGGGCGGCCTCCAGCGCCGCGGCCGGCATCCGGGCCGGCTGCCAGCTGCACTGGTAATCGCCGCGCTCCTGGATGTGGCCGATCGGCGGGCAGAACAGGGTGGGCCCGCTCCACTGCTTCACGGTGAGCAGGGTGATCTCCAGCTCGAAGCGCAGGAATTCCTCCACGATCACCCGCGCCCCTGCCCCCCGGGCCCCGGCCATCGCCGCCTCCCAGGCGGCGGCGATCCCCTCGGGCCCGGGCACCACGCTCTGCCCCTTGCCCGAGGAGCTCATCACCGGTTTGACCACCACCGGCCAGCCCAGGGGAGCGGCTGCCGCGGCCAGCTCCTCGGCACTTTCGGCATAGGCGAAGCGCGCGGTGCGCAGGCCCAGCTCCGTGGCGGCCAGATCGCGGATCCGGTCGCGATTCATGGTCACCGCCGTGGCCCGGGCCGTGGGAATCACCGTGATGCCTTCGGCCTCCAGCTCCGCCAGGGCATCCACTGCCAGGGCCTCGATCTCCGGGATCACCAGCTCGGGCTGATGCCGCCGCACCACCGCCTTGAGGGCGTCCGCATCGGTCATGGCGATCACCTCCGAGGCGTCAGCCACCTGCATCGCCGGCGCGCCGGCGTAGCGGTCCACGGCGATGACGCGGCAGCCCAGCCGCTGGGCCGCGATCGCCACCTCCTTGCCCAGCTCTCCGCTGCCGAGCAGCATCAGGGTGCGGGGGAGGACCGTAGGCATGGCGGACGGCGAATCGGCAGCGGCGATCCTCCCGCAGCCGGGCCGCAGCCGGGCCGCAGCCGGGCCGCAGCCTGCTGCTGGCGCATCCTGCTAAAGAAGGCCCGATCGCGCCGCACCGCAGATGCCAGGGCTGATGGATCCGGGCCTCCTCGATCAGGTCCTGCCGCTGCCGGGGGTTGTGGCGGTGCCGGGCCGGCTGCTGGCCCTGAGCACCGCCGGCGAAGCGGCCGCAGGCCTGCCCTTCGGACTCGACATCGACACCCTGCAGACCTCCGTGCTGGTCTACCTGGGCCTGTCGTCGCTGGCGTTCGTGCTGGTGTGGGTGGTGGGCTACCTGCGCAGCCGCTGAGGGATGGGGGGCTGGCCCCTGGGGGTCAGCGTCCGTCAGTCCCTGTCCTCGCTCAGCAGGGTGAGCTGGCGCACCGGTGGCTCCTCGCTCACGAAGCCGTAGGCCTCGAACACCTCCGGATCGGGATGGGTGATGCGCTGGCCATCGCCGCGGCGCTCCAGACGAAAGCCCTCGTCGGCCATGCGCCGCATCAGTGCAGCCGCTTCCTCGAAGCGGGACGCCATCGCCTCCAGACTGGCGCAGTCGGAGGTGAGGCCGGTTTCCCGCCAGGTGAAATGGGCCATGGGATCGAGTGCGGGCGGAGCGGTGAGGGTGGCGGGCCAGCGTGGATGCCGGAGTCAGGGCAACAGCACCAGACCCATCAGTACCAGTAGCAGGCTGATGACCCAGAAGCGATTCACCACCTGGATCTCCGGCAGCCCGCCCAGTTCCAGGTGGTGGTGCAGCGGCGCCATGCGGAACACCCGCCGGCCCACGCCGTCGGGCCCCTTGGTGGCCTTGAACACCCACACCTGGATGATCACCGAGAGCGATTCGGCCAGAAACACCCCGCCCATCACCAGCAGCGGCCAGAGGCTGTTGGAGAGCAGGGCCACCGCGCTCAGCGCCGCTCCCATCGCCAGCGAGCCTGTGTCGCCCATGAACAGGCGGGCCGGGTTGCGGTTGTGGGCCAGAAATCCCAGCCAGCAGCCGGCCATGGCGGTGCAGAAGGCAGCCAGCGCCGGGTCACCGCCGTGGCCGCGCAGCATCAGCTGCAGGCCCATGCCGGTGAACACAACGGCGCCGCAGCCTGCCGCCAGGCCGTCAAGACCATCGGTGAGGTTTGTGGCGTTGCTCTCGGCCAGGAACACGAACAGACCCAGGGGCCAGATCAGCAGGCCCAGGGGCAACACCCAGCCCAGGGGCAGGGCCACATCCCCAGGACTGGCCCCTCCGAGCCACTGGCCCTGGGCCGCCCAGATCAGAAACAGCAGGGCCGCGCCGGCCTGCAGCAGCAACTTGCCCCGTGGCGTCAGGCCGGTGTTGGTGCGGCGGGTGAGGCTGCGCCAGTCGTCCACGGCGCCCACCGCCATGTAGGCCAGTGTCACGGCAGCCACCGCCAGCAGGCGCGGATCGGCCGGGCTGATCAGGCCACCCACGATCACCCCCACAGGCACCACCAGCAGACCGCCCATGGTGGGGGTGCCGGCCTTGCTGTGATGGGCCTGGGGACCCTCCTCACGGATCACCTGTCCGAGCCTGAGCTGCCGCAGCCGGGGTACGCCCCAGGCCGTGATGGCAGTGCTCACAAGCGCCGCCACCAGCAGCGGCAGGGTGAGCATCGAGTTGGCCACCAGCCAGTCGCTCAGCAGACAGGCCGCCAGGATCGCCAGGGCCAGCAAGGCCGCTGCCAGGCGAGCATCCCGTGGAGGAGCCTCAGTGTCCCTGCGCACCGCAGCCCGCACCACCGCTCAGTCTTCCCAGGCTTCGTCCTGCTGCTCGTCGTCCTTGTTGTAGTCCTCCTTCTCCCCCATCAGTGCCGAGAGTTCCTCCTCCTCCACGGTGCTCACATCGGTGGTGGCGCTCTCCTCATCGGCCACCAGGCGGCCGCTGCTCTCCAGCCAGCTGAGCAGATCGGGCTCGTCGCGCAGCGGCAGCACAGGGGCAGGCTCGTCGCGGTCGTAGCGGGTGAGGGAGGGATTGACGCTCTCCAGGCGACTGAGGCTGGAGGCGGAGAGCTTGCTCATGCGGTCCGGGGTTTGTCAGGCTTGTCGGTGGTGGGCCCCGCTGCCCTGACCCTGGCTGCCTTGGGTGGCCACCAGCGGGAAAGGCCAGTGGGCAAGAGTGGCCTTGGCAGTGGGCCTGCCCGGGGCTGGGGGTTGGGCCCGAGGGGCTGGTGTGCGGATCAGCTTCAACCCGACCAGCCAATCTAACCACCCGTGCCCCAACCCCTCACGGCATCTCCCCACCCCATCACCTCAGGTCCATGCCCCAGCAGGACGCCCCGCCTCCGGCTCCCGTCCCACCTCCGGCCGCCCCGCCGTCGCCGCGGCCCGGCGCCGCCGGTCTGGTGCGTTCGGTGCTGCGCCTGTGGGCCCTGGCCCTGGCCCTCAGCGCCGCGCTCGCGGCCGCCGGGGAGCGCTGGCCCGCTCCCCTGCCGCTCGATGGCCGGCTGGTCTGGGCCCTGGTGCTGGGTCCACCGCTGCTGATGGCCCTGTGGCTGGCGGCCAGCTGGCGCCGGGAGCCGGCCCTCCGCGCCGCTGACACCCCGCCCCGCTGACAGGGGAGAATCGGGCGATCGAGCACTAGGACTGTGTTGATGGGGCGTGCCAAGAAGGCTGTGCTGGCCTATTCCGGCGGGGTCGACACCAGCGTCTGCATCCCGTACCTGATGAAGGAGTGGGGCGTCGAGGAGGTGATCACCTTCGCCGCCGACCTGGGCCAGGGTGACGAGCTGGAGCCGATTCGCCGCAAGGCGCTCGACGCGGGGGCCAGCCAGTCGATCGTGGGCGATCTGATCGAGCCCTTCATCCGCGACTTCGCCTTCCCGGCGATCCGTGCCAACGCCCTCTACCAGGGCCGTTACCCGCTCAGCACGGCCCTGGCCCGGCCCCTGATCGCCCGCCGTCTGGTGGAGATCGCCCGGGAGGTGGGCGCTGATGCGGTGGCCCACGGCTGCACGGGCAAGGGCAACGACCAGGTGCGCTTCGATGTGGCCATCGGCGCCCTGGCGCCGGATCTGAAGGTGCTCACCCCGGCACGGGAGTGGGGCATGAGCCGGGAGGAGACGATCGCCTACGGCGAGCGCTTCGGCATCCCCTCACCGGTGAGCAAGGGGTCGCCCTATTCGATCGACCTCAACCTGCTGGGCCGCTCGATCGAGGCCGGGCCCCTGGAGGACCCGGACGTGGAACCGCCGGAGGAGGTGTTCGCCCTCACGGTGAGTGTGGACGCCGCCCCTGACGCGCCCCAGGTGGTGGAGATCGGGTTCGAGCAGGGCAACCCGGTGAGCCTTGACGGGGTGCGCCTCGATCCGGTGAGCCTGATCCGCCGCGCCAACACCCTGGCGGGCGGCCATGGCTTCGGCCGGCTGGACATGATCGAGGACCGGGTGGTGGGCATCAAGAGCCGGGAGATCTACGAAACCCCCGGCCTGCTGCTGCTGATCAAGGCCCACCAGGAGCTGGAGAGCCTCACCCTGGGCGCCGACGTGCTGCGGGCCAAGCGGCAGCTGGAGATGCAGTGGGCCGATCTGGTGTACCAGGGGCTCTGGTTCGGGGCCCTGAAGGACGCCATCGACGGCTTCATCGAGCGCACCCAGGGGGCGGTGAACGGCACGGTGCGCATCCGCCTGCACCGGGGCAACGCCACGGTGGTGGGCCGCAGCAGCGCCACCGACAGCCTCTATGTGCCCACCATGGCCACCTACGACGCTGGTGATCAGTTCGATCACCGCGCTGCCGAGGGGTTCATCTACGTGTGGGGCCTGCCCACGCGGCTGTGGGCGGCCCGCCAGCGCCGGTGATCAGCGTTCTGGGGGGCAGTCGGCCCGCCTGCCGGTGAGCCCGAAGGCATGGCGGAGGCTGCTGGTCCAGCGGTCCCGGCGGCTGGCCGGGGGTGCCGGGACCGGGGCCGGCATCAGACTGCCGGCGATCGGCTTCCCGCCCGGTTGCAACCGGCTCAGTTGCTCCCGCAGGCCCTGGTTGCCCTCCAGCAGCCGCTGCTTCTGTTCCAGCAGGGGCTGAAGGCGATTCTCGAACTTGCTCTCGAAGATCTGCGGCAGGTCGTCGAGCAGGGCCCGCATCGAGGCCAGCTCTTGCCTGCAGGCGGCGAGCTCCTGCTGCAGCGATTCCCGTTTCCAGGTCTGCTGATGGGCGGAGAGGACCGATTCGGGTCTTTCCGAACCCTCCGGGCCAGGCGTTTCGCTCCACCATTGGGGCGGTGGGGGAATGGCGCCGGACCCGGGTCCGGCAGACGGGGACGGATCCGGTGCCATGCCCTCGACCCTAGGGGCGCGGTCCTGTCAGCACAACTGCGTGGCGGAGGCAGACTCAGGCCGGCTCAGTCTGATCTTCGGCCGCGCCGCTGACAC
>JBFLKL010000020.1:0-10801 GCA_040883175.1 Synechococcaceae cyanobacterium
AAACCGGGTCGAAGGCCGGTACATAGGATCAGCAGCCCGGCTTCCCGACCGCGCCCCCATGGCTCTGCAACCCGCCGCCGGCGCCCGGGATCTCAATCCCCGCGAGGTGGAACAGAACCGGGCCATCTGCGCCACCCTCGCCGAGGTGTACCGGCTGTGGGGCTATCAGGCGGTGGCACCGCCGAGCTTCGAGCGCCTCGACACCCTGCAGGCCGGCGGTGCCATCGACGGCCGCGAGCTGGTGCGGCTGGCGGCCGACGACCCCCTCGGCCTGCGCCCCGAACTCACCGCCTCCATCGCCCGGGCCGCCAGCACACGCATGGCCGAACGGCCCCGCCCCCTGCGCCTGTGGGCGGAAGGCACCACCTTCCGCAGCAGCACCGGTGACAGCGGCCACCAGCGCATCCATGAGCAGTGGCAGAGCGGCGTGGAGCTGCTCGGCGAGCCCCTGGCCACCGCCGATGTGGAACTGATGCGGCTGCTGCTGTGCGCGGCCGCCCGGCTGGGGCTCGGCGCCCGGCACCGCCCCCAGCTGCTGGTGGGGCATCACGGCCTGCTCACGGCGCTGCTGGCGCAGCTGCCGCAGGAGCAGCGCATCGCCGCCCGCGCCGCCCTCACCGGCCTTGACGCCCTGGCCCTGGCCCGGCTGCCCCTGAGCGAGCCACAGCGCCAGCGCCTCGGATCGGTGATGCGCCTGCGGGGTGAGCCCCCCCAGGTGCTCTATGCCCTGGAGCAGTGGCTGGGTCCGATCCCCCTGCTCAGCGAGCTGGAAGCAACCCTGGCGGCGGTGGCTCCGGCCGCGGAGAAGCGGCAGGTGGCGCTGCGTCTCGATCCCAGCTTCCAGCCGCACTACGCCCTCTACGACGGCCTGGTGCTGAAGCTGGTCTGCCAGGGGCCCCACGGTCCGGTGGAGATCGCCAGCGGCGGGCGGTACGACGCCCTGGTGGGCCGCTTCGGCGCTGATCCGGGGCAGGCGGCGGGCGTGGGCTTCGGCTTCGACGTGGAGGCTGTGCGCGAGCTGGTGGGCCTGCCTGCGGACGCGGCGAGCGCTCCGCGGCCGGTGCTGGTGAGCTATGGCGGTGATCGGGCGCTGGCGGCGGCCCTGGAGGCCCTGGAGACGCTGCACGGCCAGGGCCAGTGCGCGGAGCTGCTGGGCCATCCGGTGCCGAGCCAGGCCGAGGCCGATCGGGTGGCCAGCGAGCGGGGCTGCTGCCGGGCCACCTGGATCTCTGCCTAGGATCGCCCCAGCGCCGTCCACTCCATGGCCCACACGATCGTCACCAACGTCTGCGAAGGAGTGGCCGACTGCGTGGATGCCTGCCCGGTGGCCTGCATCCATCCGGGGGAAGGGGCCAACAGCAAGGGCACGACCTTCTACTGGATCGATTTCGACACCTGCATCGACTGCGGCATCTGCCTGCAGGTCTGTCCGGTGGAGGGTGCGATCCTTCCCGAGGAAAAACCCGAGCTGCAGCGGGCTGCCTGAGGCGGTCCTGGTTCGGTCACCCCTCCCCGGTCGCTGTTGAGGCCAGCCCGGTGCCTTGCCTACGGTGCCGACACTGCTGACGAGCTGCCATGCCGGTGCTGGAAGAGAAGGGTCAGATCCAGATCCACACCGAGAACATCTTTCCGATCATCAAGAAGGCCGTCTACAGCGGCCATGAAGTGTTCCTGCGGGAACTGGTGAGCAATGGCGTCGATGCCATCAGCAAGCGCCGCATGGCCGCCATGGCCGGCGACTGCAGCGAGGGCCCCGAGGGCGTCATCCAGATCCGCATCGACCGGGAGAAGAAGACGCTCACCATTTCCGACAACGGCATCGGCATGACTGCCGATGAGGTGAAGCGCTACATCAACCAGGTGGCCTTCTCCAGCGCCGAGGACTTCCTCGAGAAGTACAAGAGCGAGGATGATGCCATCATCGGCCACTTCGGCCTCGGCTTCTATTCCAGCTTCATGGTGGCCGCCCAGGTGGAACTGGTGAGCCTGAGCGCCCGCCAGGGCAGTGAGGCCGTGCGCTGGAGCTGCGACGGCTCGCCCAGCTTCAGCCTGGAGAGCGCCGAGCGCAGCGAGCCGGGCACCGATGTGATCCTGCATCTGATGGAGGAGGAACTCGAGTACCTCGAGCCGGCCCGGATCCGCACATTGGTGAGCACCTACTGCGACTTCCTGCCGGTGGCGGTGCAGCTGGAAGGGGAAACCGTGAACAAGCGGGAGGCGCCGTGGCGTCGCAGCCCCCGCGAGCTGAGCGAGAACGACTACATCGAGCTCTACCGCTATCTCTACCCCTTCCAGGGCGACCCCCTGCTCTGGGTTCACCTCAGCACCGATTATCCCTACACCCTCCAGGGAATTCTCTATTTCCCGAAATCGAGCGGCCGGGCCGACTGGGAGAAGGGCGAGATCAAGCTCTACTGCAACCAGGTGTTCGTGAGCGACTCCATCAAGGAGGTGGTGCCCCGCTATCTGCTGCCGCTGCGCGGCGTGATCGACTCACCCGACATTCCCCTGAACGTGAGCCGCTCGGCCCTGCAGACCGACCGTCGGGTGCGCTCGATCGGTGGCTTCGTGGCCAAGAAGGTGGCCGACCGGCTCAAACAGCTGCACCGCGATGAGCCGAAGCGCTACGCCGAGATCTGGGAATCGCTGGCTCCGTTCATCAAGATCGGCGCCATGGAGGACGAGAAGTTCGCGGACCAGGTGGCCGAGCTGGTGCTGTTCGGAACCACCGCCCCGGCGGCGAGCGAGGCAGCCGGCCAGGACGCCAACGGCGAGGACGGGGAGACGCCGGCCACGCTCGACCCCATCCCCGGCCAGGACGGCAGTGCCTACACCACCCTGGCCGGTTACCGCAGCCGCCTCGATGCCGCCCACGACAAGCGCATCCTCTACTGCACCGACGAGGCCGGTCAGGCCGGGGCGCTGGCGCTCTGGAAGGCCCAGGGGGCTGAGGTGCTGCTCGCCGACAGCTTCATCGACACCCAGTTCATCCCCTGGCTGGAGTACCGCCACGAGGACCTCAAGTTCCAGCGGGTGGATGCGGAACTCGACGACTCGCTCAAGGAGCAGGAGAGCGAACTGGCCGATGCCGAGGGCAAGGACAGCTCCGAGAAACTGCGGGATCTGTTCAGGACCGCCCTCAACAACGACAAGGTGACCATCCAGGTGCAGGCCCTGAAGGGCGAGGAAGCCCCGGCGGCCCTGATCCTGCTGCCGGAGCAGATGCGCCGCATCAACGACATGGGCGCCCTGATGGAGCAGCGGCTGCCCGGCCTGCCCGACCACCACGTGCTGCTGGTGAACCGCCGCCATCCCCTGGTGGAGGGGCTGCTGAAGCTCTCCGCCGGAGCCGTGATCACCACTCCGGGTGCCGGCGGCGCCTCGCCGAGCCAGCAGCTGGCCGACGACCTGGCCTGCCACGTCTACGACCTGGCCAGGCTGGCCGTGGGCGGTCTGGAACCCAATCAGCTTTCCGGCTTCCAGCAGCGCAGCGCCGAACTGATGGGCCGGCTGATGCAGCGGGGACTCTGAGCACCTCCCGGCCGACAGGGGGCTGGGGAGGCAATGGGCAATTGCTAGGATCATCCACTGCGCCGGTGTCCGCATCGCCGCAGCGTCGTCATCATCAGGTTGAAGGTCATGTCCCGGGTCTGCCAGCTCACCGGCAAGCGCGCCAACAACGGCATGGCCGTCTCGCACTCCCACGTGCGCACCAAGAAGCTGCAGCAGGTGAACCTGCAGGAGCGGCGGCTGTGGTGGGCCGAGGGCAACCGGTTCGTGAAACTGAGGGTGTCCACCCGGGCGCTGAAGACCATTCAGAAGAAGGGTCTGGGCGCCTACGCCCGCGAACTGGGCGTCAACCTCGCCCGCCTCTGAGCTGGCGCCGCAGCGCTTGAACCCTGGGTTGAGTCCGGTCCGGATGCGTCGTCGCCTGGTGCTGCGCACGGCCCTGCTGGGTGCGTTCATCACGGGCGGCACAGCCCTGGTGCGGCCGGCCAGGGCCCTCGCCATCGGCGGAACTCTGCCGGAGCTGGATTCCGCGGCCCCGGACTTCCGGCTCCCCGGTGTGGCTCCGCCTCCTGCCGGCAACGGCGCTCCAGGCAGAGCGGTGCCCACCGAGCTGGCCCTGGCGGATTTCGCGGGCAGCTGGCTGGTGCTCTATTTCTATCCGCGCGATTTCACCGGCGGCTGCACCCTGGAGGCCCGCGGCTTTCAGCTGGAGCTCGGGGCTTTTCAGCAGGCCGGCGCCCGGGTTGTGGGCGTGAGCGCCGATGATCCCGACTCCCACGCCTCCTTCTGCAGCGAGGAGGGGCTGGCGTTCCCGCTGCTCAGCGATCCGGGGGGGCTGGTGAGCCGGCGCTACGGCTCCTGGATCGCCCCCTTCTCCCAGCGCCACACCTTCCTGATCGATCCCGATGGGCTGATCCGTGCCCGCTGGACGGGCGTGCGGCCCAGCGGGCACAGCGGCGAGGTCCTGGCGGAACTCCGGCGGCTGCAGGCGCAGGGTGTCTGAGCCCCGCAAGGCAAGCGGCTGGTCAGTTCAGCGGTTCCTGTTGCTCCCGGTCTGCAGGTTCGGTTTCCGCCGGCGCGGCTGGCTCCTCCGGCTCCGGCACGTCGAACAGGAGCGTGCCTGCGAGTGCCTTGAGCAGACGATTGGTGGTGGCCGACGCAGCCCGGATCTGTCCCAGGGTTTCCACCAGCACCGGCGAGGTGGTTCTCATCACGTCGGTGGCCTCGACGGAGGCCGCTCCCACCTCCTTGCCGGTCTGCTGGTAGAGCTGGAGCGTGTCACGGGTGACTGCGGCGGTGGCGCCCGACTCGCGCTCAATGGTGCCTGCCAGTCGACGCACATCCCTGAGGGTGCCATCGACCTGGCCAGCGACCGTGGGCAGATCCTGCTCCACCACCGCTGCAATCGCCTGCAGCGTCCGATCCAGCTGCAGCCGCGTCTGGGCCAGATCACTCAGCAGCTCCGCAGGGCTGCTGGAGGGCTGAAAGTCGATGGCCAGTTGGGAGGGCGGCAACTCTGCATCGGGAGGGGTGATGTCTGGGCTGAGCGCCACCACGCTGTCGCCGATCAACCCCTCCTGAACGGCTGTGGCGATGCTGTCCGGGCCCACCAGACGGCGGTGGCGGGAGTCGATCAGCAGTGTCACGTCCACCTGGCCATCGCCGGCCAGCTGCACGGATTCCACCTTGCCGATGCGGTAGCCGGAAAGGGTCACATTGACCCCGGGCCAGATGCCCGTGGCGTTGGTGGTGCGGAATGTCACCACGGTGCTGTCACGCCAGCGCAACCGCTCCTGCAGCAGGCTGACGGCCACCCAGCCGGTCAACACCAGGGAACCTGCCAGGAACAGCAAGCCCAGCCGACTGACCACCGGCCGCCGGTTGTGCTCCGCGCTGATGCCTTCCATCTCGCCGGAGTTCATGCGTAGGTGCCGTGCAGGGGGACCAGCAGGGTCAGCCAGATCACCGCAAGCCCCATCACGACCAGAAGGGATTCGGGCAGGGCATCGGCCAGCAGGCGCGCCAGCTCCCCCTCCGAGCCCTTCACCTGGGCCGCCTTGCGCAGGCACACCCACTGGGCGGCAGCGGTGAACACCGCAGCCCGCAGGAAGCACCGGAGCAGGTCGGAGACGGGCATCAGGCGAATGAGTTCCTGCAGTTCGCTGGAGAAGCCGAGGCCTGCGCGAGGGGTGGCGAGCAGTCCCCCCAGCAGCAGGCCCACTTCAAACCAGGGAACCAACAGCATCGCGCTGCAGCCGGCCCCTGCCACCTCCGCCTCCTGACCCCTCCACCCGCGGGACACAGCGGTTCGTCCTGATGCTCGATCCAGATGGCGCCGCACCGCCGCCGCAAGACGCAGGGGTGCGCAACGGCAGATCCAGATCAGGCTCACCCCCACGGGCGTGACCACCTGCAGCGATCCCAGGACGAGGGCCTCGAGACTCTCGTTGCTGCTCTCACCCACGGTGTCCGTGAGCAGGCCCACCATGGCCGTGCCGATCACTGCACCGACCAGCAGTGCCAGCGGGGCCGCTTCGGCGAGTTCCTGCAGGATCCGGCGCAGCATCGCGTGCCGATCATTCTGAAGAGGGGCCCACCCTATGGGGCTGCTGATCAGGCTGCTGCCCGTGGTCGGCCTGGCACGGGAACCGGGATGGGGCTTCATCGCGCCGGAACAGGGACGGCGGTGTCAGCGGCGGCGCGAAAGCTCGGCTGAGGCGGAGTGATCACCAGCCAGCATTCGATACCCCAGCAGCACCAGGGCAAGGGCAAGCGCGGCGGCCGATTGCAGCATTGGAACGATGATCACGGTCAATCGCTGCGTCAGGCGATGTTCAGGCACGGTGTGGAACCGGATGCTGTCGAAACCGAGCAGGCCAATCCCACCAAGGGAGAGAAGCAGCACTGCAACGAACACCAGATCGGAGCGATGCCGCCGTCCACGCTGCCATGAGGCCATCAGACCCAGCACCAGGTAGGGAAACACCAGGAAGGCCAGAAACGGCACATCGCTCCACCGAAGGCTGGTTGTGCTGGTGGTGACCAGAATGAGGCTGGTGAGTGCAGCAGCGATGCAGACTGTCTCCGTCATTGCGCACGGCCTGCTCGAGGTAGGGATCTCCGGGCTTGAACTCAAGGGCTGCCTGAGCAATCAGGCGTGTGGCGAACGTTCACCCGGCCGGGCTGGCAGCCCAGCGGCGAAGCCGGCTGCGAGGATGGCTCCTCAGATTGCGTGATGACAATGAGAGAAAAGCTGAGGAGTGCCGTCTGATTACTTGCGCGTGATGATGATGTAGATGGCATGCACGATAGCCACAGGCCACATCACCCCCATCACCGGCAGCCCGAGAGCTCCGAAGCTCAGCAGCCAGAAGACGAGGTTCAACCAGAAGGCACCAGCGAAACCCACCTGGGTTGCGACAGCCAGCGGCGGCAGAATGAAGGCAAGGATGATGCGGAGAATGTCGCCGACGGTCATCTGACTGACGAGTGGATATCGATAATCAACTTACCCTGTTGCTTCTGGCCCGTCAGTCGTTCGTAACACAATCAAGCCTGAACCAGTAGGGCGGATCCTTTCATCCCGTGCACCATTTCCTGTGCACCGGTACCAGGGTGTCATCGACCGGGAACAACCCGGAGCCGGAAGCACGGAGGGCTCGATGCTGGCGTGCGCGGCTGTCTGAGAAGGGGCTCAGCTTGCTCCAGTGCTGCAATCGCCCTGGCATCGCGTGACCCGCTGTACCGGCTTCGGGGAGGATGGAACGGAGCAAACCCTCAGACAACAGGAGCCAGGAGCATGGAGGCAGCCCTGTCGTTGCTGATCGCCCGCCCGCTGGTGATCCTGATGGTGAGTGGCCTGTGGGCGCTGGCAGCTCTGGCGCTTACGCCTGGCCGCCGTGCGCTGGTGGCGAATTCGCTGGCCTGGTTCAGCTTCGCCTGCTGGGAAGGTCTGGTGCAGGCCCTGACACCCGAAGCCAACATCCGGGTGGACCTGCTGCTGATCGGACCACTGCTGGCTGGACTGGGACTGTGGGCCGTTGTGGCGATCCTTCGGGGGGTGAGGCAGTGACCATCAACACCATAAGTCGCTCAGGATCGACACTCCGGATGGAAGGGATGGAAGCGGAGCTCCCCTGACAGGAAGCTCCGCTGACGAGGAGGCCTGGATTGTTCCAGGCAGACTCATACCGTCACTGGCAGGCCTGGGGGTTGATGTAAGTGATCGACTGGTAACGCCCATCGGTGGTGCGCACCGCGATGCAGTTGTTCGTCTTCGGCTGCTGCCAGTAGGTGAGGGAGCTGTCGCCGACCTGATCACCGCCCCGGAGGGTGTAGCCCTTGCGGATGAGTTCCGCCTCGGCACTGCGACCCTTCACGCCCACCAGCGACTGGAGATCGCTCACCGGCGAACCAGCCGTGGCGGCCTCCGTGGTTTCGGTCTTGTTGCCGGAAATGAGACCACCGATCAGGGCGCCGACCGCAGCTCCCAGCAACGAGGCACCGGTGACCTTCTCAGGCTGATCTTCGAAGGTGACATCGGGATTCTGCACCTGATCCAGCCGCACCGAGAGGCGACGCTGTTCTCCGTCGTTCCAGATGAAGACATCGTGGTTGGGCTCGGCCTTGTGGCGCACATTGACGATGCCGCGATAGGTCTGCACCTGCAGCGCATCGGGAGAGGGGCCACGGAAGATGAAGTCGGTACCGTCATCGAGCTTCACCACGTAGGCGTCGGTGCCGCCGGCCTGCTTGTGCTTGAAGGTGCAATGGCCGTTGAAGGACTCAAAGCCACCGCTCATCAGCTTGCAGCGGCCCTGGGCCCGTACCAGCACCTCGGCAAGCGCTGCGGTGGGAAAGATCGAGGCCCCAGTGAGGAGGATCAGGCCGGAGCCGGCGAGGGCGCTGATGGAGCGAAGGGGCGATTTCACGAGTCGTCAGGTCTTGATGAATGGAAGCCAGCAGGGCGAAGCCGCTGGCGCGACATCGTGGCCTACTCACCTGAGGGTATGTTCATGAAAGGCCCGGCGCAAGCAACGCAGGGCGCCATTCGTTCTTCCCGAGACAAGCGAGCTCCGTCTGTGCCATGGATGAGGTCAACGGGCTGAAGCGGGACCATCAGGTGCCCGCCAGAAGGCTCCCAGGCCTGGCTCTGGCTGTGGTGGCGCTGACCACACTCACCGGCGGCCCTGGCTGGACCCAGGAGAATCGCAGCGTCCTGGCGGACAGCGCCTGGCGACTGGTGGAGATCCGCTCGATGGATGACGCCCAGGGAGCCCGCCGCCCTGCGGACTCCTCCCGCTACACCCTGCGCCTGCAGCGTGACGGCCGGGCCGTGCTGCAGCTGGACTGCAACCGGGCCACGGGGAGCTGGACCGCCGAGCCGAGCAGCGACCCCGCCAATGGAGGCTTCCGTTTCGGGCCCCTGGCCACCACCCGCGCCCTGTGCCCGCCGCCCAGCCTGGGCGACACCCTCGGCGCCCAGCTGCCGGCCGTGCGCGGCTACATGCTGCGGGGCGGGCTGCTCAGCCTGAGCCTGATGGCCGACGCCGGGGTTCTGCTCTTCGAGCCCCTGCCCAGCGCCGAGGTGCGCTACAGCAACAGCGCGGATCCAGCCCTGGAGCGGGCGATCCGGCAATCCGTGCCCGACTACCGGCGCTCCGTGGTGGGTGCCAATGAGCAGCGCTGGGCCCGCTACGTGCACGCCGCCACCGACCTGGACGGCGACGGGCGCGAGGAGGTGTTGGTGTATCTGATGGGTTCGTTCTTCTGCGGCACGGGCGGCTGCAACCTGCAGGTGTACCGCACCACCCCCCAGGGGTACACGCTGGTGAACGACCTGCCCATCAGCCGCCTGCCGGTGGTGGCGGCCGAGACGCGCAGCAAGGGCTGGCGCGATCTCTGGAAACTGGAATCCGGCGGTGGCGCCCCGGCCTCCTATGTGCGCTATGGGTTCGATGGCGATCGCTACCGGGAACGGGAGCGGATCCCGGCTCAGCGGGGCCTGCCGAAGGGCCTGGCGGTGCTCTCGGGCAACCCCACCTTTGCCGAGGGGGTCCCGCTCAGGCCGAGAGACTGAGGCTGCGGTCGCTCTTCCGGGATCCACGCGGCCGGGCCCGCCAGACTCCCATCACACCAACCCCAAGCAGGAATTCGGGTGGGATGACGTCACGCCCGGCTCCCCCTGCCAGCAGCCTCGTGTCACTCAGCCACGCGCACCGGGGCGGTGCAGAGCGGTGACGCAGCGATCGGTCCGGCGGGCTGGTATCCCCAGGCCGGATCGTTCCGGAAGCTGTACACCTCTTTCCCGCCACGCTCGATCGTGAACAGAGTCCAGCTCTGACGTTCACAGCTCAGGCCGATCACGGCCCTGCCATCGGCGAGGGGGAGTTCCACATGGCGGATGCCGTCGTAGATCCACAGCAGGCGGCCCTGCCCGTGCACGAGCAGGGAGCGAATGGGGCTGCCCTGGACCTGGGGCTGGGCCTGCGCAGAAGCTGCGAACCCGACAGCCAGGATCGCGGGAGCGCACAGGAGAACAGCCCGGGAAACAACACCTGAAGGCATCTCTCGTGACTCCGATCGAGGGAGAGCTGCTGGTCATCATGGCCGCTGGGAAGCCAGGGGCAGCCGCAGCTCCGCGCAGGCGCCACCCAGGGCCGACGAGCGACTGAACGCCACACCGCCGCCGGCCTCGTCCGCCACCCGACGCACGATCAGTAGGCCCAGCCCCAGGCCTCCCCAGGTGGATGCCATCCGCTTCGTGGCATCGGGGATGGCCCGGGCACTGAAGCCCGGGCCACTGTCCTCCACCCGCACCAGCAGATCGGACCCTGAGATGTCCAGACCCAGGCGGATCACACCCTGCTCGCCGGCGGCGAGGCTGGCGTTGAGCAGGAGATTGCGCACAGCGGCCTCGAGCTGTCCCTGCCCAACCCGCAGCCGCAGCCCCGGCGGGAGGGACGGAACCACCAGCTGCTGGTCGAGGCGATCGAGCTGCGCGGCCATCTGGGCCTGCACGGTTCTGATCGCCTGCTCGGGAGACGCGTGAGGGCTGTCACGCATCCCTGCCTGGGTGAGGTCCTGGATCGAGCGCGTCGTTACCCCAATCCGGTCGAGTTCCAGCAGGCAGGCCTCGAGCTCCGGCGGCGGGGAGACGGCAGCGGCCGCCAGCCGTTCGCCCAGCCGTTCGAACAGCACTTGGAGCCGCATCAGGGGCTGGCCGATCTCGTGCAGCAGGGCGCCGGCGGCATCCGCCGCCAGGCCTGAGCGGCGCAGCTGCCGCGCCTGT
>JBFLKL010000001.1:0-13873 GCA_040883175.1 Synechococcaceae cyanobacterium
AGGCAGGCTTTTCCCAGATCCGGGTTCAGCCGCTGGTGGGACCCGATTCGATGGTGATCGGCATCAAGTAGTCCCGCCCGCCCCACGCTGATGGACACCTTCACGGAACTGGTGGGCCACACCCTGCGCCTTCATCCCGAAGCCTTCCGCATGCTCGCCGCCGGCCAGGTGCCGGCCTGGTGGGGTGTGCTGATCGCCCTGCAGGCCGGCCTCTCCCAGGGCATCGGCCATGCCTTCATCCTGCTGGTGAACCGGGTGGCGCCCCTGCGCTTCGCCCTCAGCCTGGTGGTGGAGGCGGTGCTGCTGGTGGTGGGCTTTCTGTTCTGGGCCCTGAGCACCTGGCTGGTGGCGCGCCTGGTCTTCGCCGTGTCCGTGCGCCCCGCCACCGTGGTGCTGGCCCTGGGGGTGGCCCATGCCCCCCAGCTGCTGGCCTTCCTCGGTGCCCTGCCCTATCTGGGGGTGCCCTGGCTCACCCTGCTCTCCCTGTGGACGGCGATCGCCTTCGTGGTCGCCCTGGGAGAGGTGGCCGGCCTGGGGGCCTGGCAGGCCTTCGTCGCCCTGCTCGGGGGCTGGCTGGTGATGCTGCTGCTGCAGCGCCGCGCCGGCCAGCCGCTGATGCGCCTGGGCCGCGGCCTGCTGAACCGCACCGCGGGCGTGCAGCTGGTGCACGACCGCCGCGCCCTGCGCGATCTGCTGGCCACCGACCCCCGCGCCAGGCAACGGCGATGAGGCTCTGGCTGCGCCGCCATCGCCGCTGGCTGCTGGGCGCCCTGCTGCTGGCGCTGGCGGTGGTTCTGCCCGGCACCGGCCTGCTGCTGGCCCTGGCCCGTCAGGCCCTGGTGCGCAGTTTCGGGCTGGTGGTGGACCTGATCGGGATCGGTCTGGTGCTGTTCCTGGTGGCCGCCTTCCTGGCGCCGCTGGAGTCGCTGGGCTGGTGGGCCGGCTGGTTCGGTGATGCCGAGGATGGCCCCACCACCCTGGGTGAACTGGCGGCTCCCCTCACCCCGGAGTGCCCGGTGCGGCGCTGGGTGGTGTACCTCGACGGCATCGGCCAGGCCTCCCAGCAGGCCCTGCCGGAGGGGGAGGACTTCCTGCGCCGGCTGGCGGCGGCCCTGCCGGACGACATCGCCATCCTGCGCGGGATCATGCCCTACTCGATCACCAACCAGCCCCTCACCGAGGGCCGCTGGCTGGCGCGGTTCTGGCGCTGGGTCGACGCCTGGCGTGTGCGCCGTCCGCTCACCTGGCTGGGGCTGCTGGTGAACCTGCGCAACCTCACCGTGGTGGCGGTGTCGGCCGATGGCCGCTATGGCCCCGTCTACAACGCCGGTATGGCGGAACTGATCGTGGGTTCCCTGCTGGCCAACGGCTATCCCTCCGGCAGTGGCACACCGCTGACACTGCTGGGCTTCAGCGGCGGCGGCCAGATCTCCCTCGGCGCCCTGCCCCATGTGCGCCGGATGCTCGGAGCGCCCGTGCAGGTGATCTCCCTGGCCGGGGTTTTCGCGGGCAACAACCGCGTGCTGCAGGCGGAGCACCTCTTTCACCTGGTGGGCGAGCGCGACCGGGTGGCCCCCCTGGGCTCGATCCTGTTTCCCCGCCGCTGGCCGGCCTATCTCTTCTCCCACTGGAACCGGGCGCTGCGCCGCGGCAGGGTGAGCCTGGTGCCGCTGGGTCCGGTGGGCCACGAGCTGCCCGGCGGCGTGATGGATGCCGAAGCCACCCTCCCCGATGGACGCACACCTATGCAGCAGACGGTGGATCTGGTGAGCGCGATCGTCGCCGCCCCGCCCGGCGGTGAGGGGGAGCTGGCGGCGGCCGGCAGCAACTACGGCCGCTTCATCACCAACCCCTGGCACCGCCTGGATGGGTCCCGCGATCCGATGCTCCTCCCCGATCCGCGCATCCAGCCGCGGCCGCACTGGATCGGCCGGCTGATCCTGCCGGCGGCCCGGGCGCGCGACGGCAGCGTGGGTTTCGAGGTGCTGCAGGCGCCCCCCGGCTGGGGCCACTGGCGCGGCCGCACCGCTGCCCTCTGCTGGCGCGACCCGGCCCTGGCCCAGGTGACCATGGACGTGACCATCAGCGATGAGGCCCGCGACAGTGCCCGCGGCGGCAACCTGCACCCGCTGCGGCTGGATGGCTGGGAACAGGTGACACCGCTGGAGTCCCTGGCCGGCGCCCATCCCCACGACGACATCCTGGTGCGCCTGGACGGGCCTGTGACCGTGGTGGACGGAGCGGCGGATGCCGCCGCTGGTGAGGGGCTGCGGCTGGAGGTGACGGCCGAACCGTTGCAGACCGCCGGCCTGGCAAGGGCCCTGGTGCGCTTTCTTCGACCCCTCGAGGGCGACGCCTGGGAGGCGCTGGCCTTCGATCCCGCCCGGGGCGATTTCGGGGGGCCGCCGCTGCGCCTGCGGCTTCCCGAACCGGTGGCCAACCAGGAGGGCATCCTGCCCGCCACGGCGGCGGGCCTGGCGGAGGGGGATCTCAACCGGGAGGGCTGGGTGGTGAGTGGCGTTCCCGACGGCGCCGGCGCTTTCGTGGTGCAGGCCCTGCTGCCGCGCCGGCTGCGTCGGCTGTGTCCCCAGCGGGTGATCGCCCATCCCCGTGCCGCCTGGCGCTACGTGCGCCACCAGGCCTGGGCCGACACCACCCCCGGCAGCTCCAGCTCGGTGCTGGTGTCGCGGCGCCACGGCGATCCGGCCGACGAGCAGGCTCTGCTGGGCGAGTGGCAGGAGGGCGATCGGCTGCTGGTGCTGCACGTGTTCGGCGGCATCGGCGGGGAGCAGCGCGAGCAGGCCCTGCGCGGCGGCCTCTGCACCGGCCACTTCGCCTACGGCTTCGGCCGGGTGCTGCGCGAGCCCCTGGCCGGCGGCGAGCTCTCCGTGGCGGTGGACTACCGCCAGGTGTACGCCCACAACCCGGATGGTCTGGTGGCAGGGGCCCAGGACCGCTGGCGCTACCTGGCCGAGCGCCAGTGGGGCTGGCTGGGCAGCCGGCCCGTGGCCGACATCCTGGTGCGCTTTCCCCCCTTCACCGGCACCTACACCCTGGGGCCACCGGACGAGGAGCGGCAGCGCTCTCCGCTCGACAGCTTCGGCCGCCAGCTCACGGCGATGATGGCCCGATACCGCATCGGCGATGGCAGCGGCGGCAGTTTCGTGGGGCCGGCCCACAACTGCGCCCAGGACTCCAACCTCGCCCTGTTCGCGGCCATCCGCGACCTGGACGCCGAGATCCGCGGCGCCGAGCCCCAGCGCCGGCAGGCCTGGGAGCAGCGCCATCCCGAGCAGGCTGAACGCCTGGCCGCCCTGCTCGAGCTGGAGCGGATCCTGCGCGGCCGGCTGCTGCCGATTCCACCCCTGCGCGACGACTGGGAACGGGGCTCGTTCCGGCTGGGCAGCAGCCTCGACGACCAGCCCCTGCGCGATCTGCTTCAGGGACTCGGCAGCTGGCGCTCGCTGCTGCCGCGCCTGGCCTGCGAGACGGTGCTCAGGGTGTTTCTCGATCTGTGGGCCTCCGCCCTGGTGCTGCGGGCCAACCAGGTGGGCGGGCGCAACCCGCGCATCGCCCCGGTGGCGCCGCTCACCCTGGGCTGTTGAGAGGGGAAGCACGTGGACAGGGATCGATGAGCATGGGCAGGTGGCTGGGCTGGGCCGGCTGGCTGGCGCTGGGCTACGGCGGCGTCTGCCTGCTGATGGCCGTGGCCCAGCGCTCGTTCATCTACATCCCCCGGCCCGCCGCCGATCCCAGCGGCCGGCTGGAGCTGCGGGTGGAGGGCACGCGGGTGCTGGTGGCCCATCGCCCCCATCCGGGTCCGCGGGCGCTGATCTACTTCGGCGGCAACGCCGAGGACGTGTCCGTGACCCGTGCCGAGCTGGCCGCCCTGCTGCCGGAAACGGCCCTTTACCTGCTGCACTACCGCGGCTACGGCGGCAGCGAGGGCCGGCCCAGCGAAGCCGCCCTGCGCGCCGATGCCCGCGCCCTCTACGCCCATGTGGCCGAACGCCACCGCGAGGTGAGCGTGGTGGGCCGCAGCCTCGGCACCGGGCCGGCGGTGCATCTGGCCGCCACCCGCCCGGTGGAGCGGCTGGTGCTGCTGGTGCCCTTCGACAGCCTGCTGGCGGTGGCCCGCGGCGCCATGCCCTGGCTGCCGGTGGATCTGCTGCTGCGTGATCGCTGGGATGCCGCCGCCGAGGCGTCCAGGGTGCGTGCCCCCACCACGATCGTGGCGGCGCAGTTCGATGCGGTGGTGCCGCTGCGCCACGCCGAGGCCCTCCACCGGGCCTTCCCCCCCGGCGTGGCCGAGCTGGTGCTGGTGCCCGATCTCGACCACAACACGCCGATCCTCGATTCGCAGGCCTTCCGCGCTGCCCTGCTGGGACCCCGCTAAGGACTGTGTCCCTCGCCGGTCGCCCCTGATACCGCTGCTTACGGTCCAGGCAGAGGCATCTGACAGGCAAGCTCCATGACCGAACTCGGCAAGTGCCCCTTCAGCGGCCACGGGGCCATGGCTGTGGCGGGCCGCGGCCCCTCGCCGCGCGACTGGTGGCCCCAGCAGCTCAACCTCGGGATCCTGCACCAGCACTGCCCGGCGTCCAATCCGCTGGGGCCCCAGTTCGACTACGCCGAGGCCTTCGGCCAGCTCGACTATCGGGCCCTCAAGCGTGACCTGGTCGCCCTGATGACCGACTCCCAGGAGTGGTGGCCGGCCGACTGGGGCCACTACGGCGGCCTGTTCATCCGCATGGCCTGGCACAGCGCCGGCACCTACCGCACCGCCGATGGCCGCGGCGGTGGCGGCACCGGCAACCAGCGCTTCGCGCCGATCAACAGCTGGCCCGACAACGGCAACCTCGACAAGGCCCGCCGGCTGCTCTGGCCCATCAAACAGAAGTACGGCAACCACATCTCCTGGGCCGACCTGATGATCCTGGCCGGCAACTGCGCCCTCGAATCGATGGGGCTGCGCACCTTCGGCTTCGGTGGCGGCCGCACCGACATCTGGCAGCCGGAGGAGGACATCTACTGGGGCAGGGAGTCCACCTGGCTGGGCGATGAGCGCTACAGCGGCGATCGGGAGCTGGAAAACCCGCTGGCGGCCGTGCAGATGGGGCTGATCTACGTGAATCCCGAGGGGCCCAACGGTGTGCCCGATCCCGTGGCCTCCGGCCGTGACGTGCGCGAGACCTTCGCCCGCATGGCCATGAACGACGAGGAGACGGTGGCGCTCACCGCCGGTGGCCACACCTTCGGCAAGGCCCACGGCGCCTGCAGCGCCGAGCTGCTGGGGCCGCCGCCGGAAGGTGCGCCGCTGGAGGAGCAGGGTCTCGGCTGGCGCAATCCCCACGGCAGCGGCAAGGGTGCCGATGCCAACACCAGCGGCATCGAGGGCGCCTGGAAGCCCCACCCCACCCGCTGGGACATGGGCTATTTCGACACGCTGTTCGGCTACGAGTGGGAGCTGATCAAGAGTCCTGCCGGCGCCTGGCAGTGGCAGGCCAAGGATGTGCGCGAGGAGGACATGATCCCCGACGCCCACATCCCCGGGCTCAGGCACGCGCCGATGATGACCACGGCGGATCTGTCGCTGCGCTTCGATCCGATCTACGAGCCGATCTCGCGCCACTTCCATCAGCACCCGGAGGCGTTTGCCGATGCCTTCGCCCGGGCCTGGTTCAAGCTCACCCACCGCGACATGGGGCCCAAGACCCTCTACCTGGGCCCGGAGGTGCCCGCCGAAGACCTGCTCTGGCAGGACCCGATCCCGGCGGTGGATCACCCAGTGGTGGATGACGCCGCCATCGCCGATCTCAAGGGAAAGGTGCTGGCCTCCGGTCTCAGCGTGGCGGAGCTGGTGGCCACCGCCTGGGCCTCGGCCTCCAGCTTCCGCGGCTCAGACAAGCGCGGCGGCGCCAACGGCGCCCGTGTGCGTCTCGCGCCCCAGAAGGACTGGGCCGTGAACCAGCCCGCGCAGCTGGCCCGGGTGCTGCGTCAGCTGGAGGAGATCCACCAGGCGTTCAACGCCTCCCGAAGCGACGGGGTGCGGGTGTCGCTGGCGGACCTGATCGTGCTGGCCGGCAGCGCGGCGGTGGAGCAGGCCGCCGCCGCCGCCGGGCATCCGCTGGATGTGCCGTTCACTCCCGGTCGGATGGATGCCAGCCAGGAGCAGACGGATGCCCACTCCTTCGCGGTGATGGAGCCCCAGGCCGACGGCTTCCGCAACTGGCAGAAGGGGCCGATGAGCGTGGCCGCCGAGCACCTGCTCGTCGACCGGGCCCAGCTGCTGGGCCTGAGCGCACCGGAGATGACCGTGCTGGTGGCTGGCCTGCGGGTGCTGGGCGCCAACACCGATGGCGTGCCCCATGGCGTGTTCACCGAGCGGCCGGGGGTGCTGAGCAACGACTTCTTCGTGAACCTGCTCGACATGGCCACCACCTGGACGCCCGTCGATGAGAGCGGTGAGCTGTTCGAGGGACGCGATCGCCACAGTGGTGCGCTGCGCTGGACCGGCACCCGGGTGGACCTGGTGTTCGGCTCCAACTCCCAGCTGCGGGCGATCGCCGAGGTGTATGCCCAGCGCGATGGCGCCCCGCGCTTCGTGTGCGACTTCGTGAGCGCCTGGGTGAAGGTGATGAACGCCGATCGCTTCGATCTGAAGTGACGGACTGAAAAGCCCCGCGAGTGGCGGGGCTTGCAGGTCTCAGCCCAGGGCCCTGGCCCTGGCCACCACGTTGTCCACGGTGAAGCCGAACTTCTCCATGCAGACCGGTCCGGGGGCGGAGGCGCCGAAGCGGTCGATCGACACGGTGTCGCCCTCGAAGCCGGTGAGCTTGTGCCACCCGAAGCTGCAGGAGGCCTCCACCACCAGCCGCTTGCGGCAGGAGGCCGGCAGCACGCTCTCGCGGTAGGCGGCGTCCTGTTCCTCGAACAGCTCCAGGCAGGGCATCGACACCACCCGCACGTTCGTGCCCTCGGCACGCAGCTGGGCGGCGGCCTTGGTGCAGAGCTCCAGCTCGGTGCCCGTGCCGATCAGGATCAACTCGGGGCTGCCGTTGCTGTCCTCGAGGATGTAGCCACCCCTGGCCACGGCGGCGGCGCTGGAGTTGGCCTGGTTGGCCATCCCCTGGCGGCTGAGGATGAGGGCGGTTGGCCGGCGGCGATTGGCGATCGCAACCTGATACGCGCCGCTGGTCTCGTTGCCGTCACCGGGGCGGATCACCAGCAGGTTGGGCAGGGCGCGCAGGCTGGCCAGGGTCTCGATCGGCTGGTGGGTGGGGCCGTCCTCACCCAGGCCGATGGAGTCGTGGGTGAGCACGTAGATCACACCCAGCTCGCTCAGGGCCGACAGGCGGATGGCGCCCAGGGCGTAGCCGGCGAACACGGCAAAGGTGCCGCCGTAGGGGATCAGACCGCTGCCGTGATAGGCGAGGCCATTGAGGATCGCCGCCATGGCGTGCTCACGCACGCCGAAGTGCAGGTAGCGGTTGGCCTCGGCGCCCTTCTGGAAACTGCTCTCGCCCTTGATGTCGGTGAGGTTGGAGTGGGTGAGGTCGGCCGAACCGCCGATCAGCTCGGGCAGCTTCGGGCCGATGGCGTTGAGGCAGTCGTAGGAGTGGGCGCGGGTGGCCTTGCCCTTGTCGTCGGCCGTGTAGGCGGGCAGATCGGCATCCCAGCCCTGGGGCAGCTCACCGCGCAGCTGGCGCTCGAACTCGGCGGCCTCGGCCGGATAGCTGCGGCGGTAGTCGTCGAGCAGGTTGTTCCACTCGGCCTCGGCGGCGGCGCCGCGGCTCACGGCCTGACGCCAGTGGTCGTAGGCCTCCTGGGGCACCTCGAAGGGGCCGTAGGTCCAGCCCAGGTTCTTGCGGGTGAGGTCGGCTTCCTCGGCCCCGAGGGCGGCACCATGGACGCCCGCGGTGTTGGCCTTGTTGGGAGAGCCGTAGCCGATGGTGGTGGTCACCTTGATCAGCGAGGGACGGTCGGTGACGGCCCTGGCCTCCTCGATCGCCCGGGATATGCCGGCGATGTCGGCATTGCCGTCGCTCACATGGATGGTGTGCCAGCCATAGGCCTCGTAGCGCTTCAGCACATCCTCGGTAAAGGAAACGCTGGTGTTTCCGTCGATGGTGATGCTGTTGTCGTCGTAGAGGGCGATCAGCTTGCCCAGGCCCAGGTGGCCGGCCAGGGAGGCGGCCTCGGCGCTCACACCCTCCTGGTTGCAGCCATCACCCATGAGCACATAGGTGTGGTGATCAACGAGCTTGCAGTCGGGCTTGTTGAAACGGGCGGCCAGATGGGCCTCGGCCATCGCCAGGCCCACGGCGTTGGCGATGCCCTGGCCCAGCGGGCCGGTGGTCACCTCCACCCCGGGGGTTTCAAAGGTTTCCGGGTGACCGGGGGTCTTCGAGCCCCACTGGCGGAACTCCTTGATGTCGTCCAGGGTCACCGAGTCGTAGCCGGTGAGGTGCAGCAGCGCATAGAGCAGCATGCAGCCGTGGCCGGCCGAGAGTACGAAGCGGTCGCGGTTGAACCACGTCGGGTTCTTGGGGTTGTGCCTGAGCACCTTGTCCCACAGCGCGAAGGCCATGGGCGCACAGCCCATCGGCAGCCCCGGGTGACCGGAGTTCGACTTGTTGATCGCGTCGACCGCCAGGAAGCGGATGCTGTTGACGCACAGCGCCTCCAGCGGGCCGGCGGCGGTGGCGGGAGACGGAGGAGCTGCGACCATCGTTGAGAAGCGGAAGGTGGGGGACGGGGCTGTGCCGGAGCGCCGTTGGCGCCGGAGCACGGTTGGGGAGATCGGGATGGATCGGATGGCGGGCCGAGGGTGACTCAGCTCAGCCTCCGGAAGGCCAGGCAGACGTTGTGGCCTCCGAATCCGAAGGAGTTGGACAACACCACATCGAGCTTGGCTTCCCGGGCCTGGTTGGGCACGACATCCAGATCACAGGCCGGATCCGGATTGCTGTAGTTGATGGTAGGTGGCACCACTCCGTGCTCCATCGCCAGGATGGACGCCACCGCCTCGATGCCGCCGCTGCCGCCCAGCAGGTGGCCCGTCATCGACTTGGTGGAGCTCACCGGAATGCGGTAGGCGTGCTCCCCCAGAGCGCTCTTGATGGCGGATGTCTCGTTGCTGTCGTTGGCCTGGGTGCTGGTGCCGTGGGCGTTGACATAATCCACGGCCTCGGCTTCGAGGCCGGCATCCTTCAGCGCCAGTCGCATGGCCTGGGCGCCGCCGGCGCCACCGGGAGCGGGGGCGGTGATGTGGTGGGCGTCGCAGGTCATCCCGTAGCCCACCACCTCGGCCAGGATCCGGGCGCCGCGGGCACGGGCATGGTCGAGGCTCTCCAGCACCAGCACGCCGGCGCCCTCGCCGATCACGAAGCCGTTGCGCTCGGCATCGAAGGGACGACTGGCCGTGGCGGGATCGTCGTTGCGGAATGACAGGGCCTTGGCGCTGGCGAAGCCCGCCACCCCCAGCGGCGTGATCGCCGACTCGGCACCACCGCACACCATCACGTCGGCCAGGCCCAGCTGGATCAGGCGGTAGGCATCGCCGATGGCGTTGGAGCCGGCGGCGCAGGCGGTGGACACCGCGCTGCTTGGGCCCTGGGCACCGAGAGCGATCGCCGTGAGGCCGGTGGCCATGTTGGGGATCATCATCGGCACGCAGAAGGGGCTGACCCGATCAGGACCGCGGTCGTTGAGAACGTGTGCCTGGGTTTCCATCATCAGCAGGCCGCCCACGCCGGAGCCGATGGCGGTGCCCACGCGCTGGCGGTTGGCATCGGTGATGCTGAGGCCGGCGTCGGCCACGGCCTGCTTGGCGGCCACCACGCCGAACTGGCAGAAGCGATCCCAGCGCTTGGCTTCCTTGGGCTCCAGCCAGCCCCGGGGATCGAAGTTCTTGACCTCGGCCGCGAAGCGGCAGGCATGGCGGCTGGCGTCGAAGAGGGTGATGCCCGCCACGCCATTCCGCCCGCTGCTGAGACCCTCCCAGTAGCTGGAGACGTCGTTGCCGATCGGTGTGAGCGCGCCGAGGCCCGTGACGACGACGCGCTGGAGACCCTCAACCATGGAGCGGCTCAGGCCTGCTTCTCTTGGATGTAGTTGACGGCATCACCGACGGTGGCGATGCCCTCGGCGGCCTCGTCGGGGATCTCGATGTCGAATGCCTCCTCCAGCGCCATCACCAGCTCCACGGTGTCCAGGGAGTCAGCGCCCAGATCGTTCTGGAAGTTGGACTCGGACTTGACCTCGGCGGCGTCGACACTGAGCTGGTCGGCAACGATCGAGCGCACTTTCTCGAAGATCGCTTCCTGGGACATGGCCGCTGTGAGAGTCGAGGCACTCTACGGGTCACCCGGCCGGCCATCCGCGCCCCGGGGCGGGTCGTATGAACAACGGTGAAGGGCTCGCCGGGGCCGCGGAAAGGTCCCGGACGCGTTAGGTACCTTTGGCCCACGCCGAGTCTCAGCACCTCCGGAGTTCAGATGTCCCACGCCGTCAAGATCTACGACACCTGCATCGGCTGCACCCAGTGCGTGCGGGCCTGCCCCCTCGACGTGCTCGAGATGGTTCCCTGGGACGGCTGCAAGGCCGGTCAGATCGCCTCCTCGCCCCGCACCGAAGACTGCGTGGGCTGCAAGCGCTGCGAAACCGCCTGCCCCACCGACTTCCTCAGCATCCGCGTCTATCTGGGCGACGAAACCTCCCGCTCCATGGGTCTGGCCTACTGAACCGGGCAGACGCCGCCGTGGCTTTCACCCAGCCGTGGCGCAACCCCAGCGGTCTTGTCCCTCAGCCCAGCTTCCATAAGCTCAGGCCCGGCCGGAAGCCGGGCTTTTTTATTGCCACAGCTCTATGTGCGGGATCGTTGCCCTGATCGGATCGAGGGAGGCCGCTCCCCAGCTGCTGGAGGGGCTGCGCCAGCTGGAGTACCGGGGCTATGACTCCGCCGGCATCGCCACCGTGGAGGTCCGGGATGATGCCGCCGCTGCGCTGCACTGCCTGCGGGCGGAGGGAAAGCTGGTGAATCTGGCCGCCCGGCTCGAGCGCCAGGGGGCGCCGGGTCATTGCGGCATCGGCCACACACGCTGGGCCACCCACGGCAAGCCGGAGGAGCGCAACGCCCATCCCCACCTCGACGGCCGGGGCGAGCTGGCGGTGGTGCAGAACGGCATCATCGAAAACCACCGCAGCCTGCGCGAGGAGCTGCAGGCTGAAGGGGTCGTGTTCAGGAGCGACACCGACACCGAGGTGATCCCCCATCTGGTGGCCCGCCAGCTGGACACCTGGCGGCAACAGGGGCGCCGGCCCTCGGGTCAGCTGCTGCTCGAGGCCGTGCAGGCTGTGCTGCCCTGCCTCAACGGGGCCTACGCCCTGGCGGTGATCTGGGCCGAGGCGCCCGGGGCCCTGGTGGTGGCCCGCCGCGCCGCGCCGCTGCTGATCGGCCTGGGGGAGGGCGAATTTCTCTGCGCCAGCGACACCCCTGCCCTGGCTGGCTTCACGCGAACGATCCTGCCCCTGGAAGACGGCGAGACGGCCCTGCTCACGCCGCTCGGCATCGAGCTCTACGGCGGCGCTGGCGAGCGCCGGCAGCGCACCCCCAGCCTGCTGAGCGGCACCGAGCACGTGGCCGACAAGCGCAGCTTCCGCCACTTCATGCTCAAGGAGATCCACGAGCAGCCGGAAACGGCGGCGCTGTGGGTGGCGCGCCACCTGCCGGAACCGGGGGCGCCGGCGGGTCCGGAGCATCCCGGCGAGCAGCCGCTGGTGGCCCTGCCCCTCGATGAGGCGGTGTTCAACGGTGTGGAGCACATCCAGGTGCTGGCCTGCGGCACCAGCCGTCATGCCGCCCAGGTGGGGGCCCATCTGCTCGAGCAGCTGGCCGGCATTCCCACGCGGGTGCACTACGCCAGTGAGTTCCGCTACGGCCCGCCGCCCCTGGCGCCTCACACCCTCACCATCGGTGTCACCCAGTCGGGCGAGACCGCCGACACCCTGGCGGCGCTGGCGATGGAGCAGGAGCGGCGTCGGCTGATGGCCGACCCCGCCTACGCGCCGCGGATGCTGGGCATCACCAACCGGCCGGAGAGTTCCCTCGGCCGCTTGGTGCCCCACGTGCTCGACATCGGCGCGGGCATCGAGGTGGGCGTGGCGGCCACCAAGACCTTCCTGGGCCAGCTGCTGGCCTTCTACGGTCTGGCCCTGGCCTTCGCTGAGCGACGCCTGGGGCAGCAGGCCGGCGGCGGCACGATCACCCGGCAGAGGCTGGTGGGCCTGGTGCACGAGCTGCGCATGATGCCCGAGCTGCTGCGCCAGCTGGTGCTGGACCACGATCAGCGCAGCGAGGCCCTGGCCCATCGCTTCGAGAGCACCCAGGACGTGATCTTCCTGGGCCGCGGCATCAACTTCCCGATCGCCCTCGAGGGCGCCCTCAAGCTCAAGGAGATCAGCTACATCCACGCCGAGGGCTATCCGGCCGGGGAGATGAAGCACGGGCCCATCGCCCTGCTCGATGCCCGCGTGCCGGTGGTGTCGATCGCGGTGCCGGGCACGGTGTTCGACAAGGTGCTCAGCAACGCCCAGGAGGCCAAGGCCCGCGATGCCCAGCTGATCGGCGTGGCACCGGCCTGCGCCGATACGGAGATCTTCGACGTGCTGCTGCCGGTGCCGGTGGTGGACGAACTGCTCAGCCCCCTGCTCACCGTGATCCCGATGCAGCTGCTCAGCTATCACATCGCCGCCCACCGGGGCCTGGATGTGGATCAGCCGCGCAACCTGGCCAAGAGCGTCACCGTCGAGTAGCGCTTGCCAGGAGCCGGCGCCCGCCCTGGTCAGCCCACCGCAGCCTGGGAGCGTCGGGGTTGGTCGCTGCGGCCGTAGCGGTCCTCAAAGCGCACGATGTCGTCCTCGCCCAGGTACGAACCGCTCTGCACCTCGATCATCTCCATGGGGATGCGGCCGGGGTTGCTGAGCCGGTGGCGGGAACCCAGGGGGATGTACGTGCTCTGGTTCTCGCTCAGCAGTTCCTGCTCGCCGTCCTTCTCCACCAGGGCCGTGCCCTGCACCACCACCCAGTGCTCGGCCCGGTGGTGGTGCATCTGCAGCGACAGGCTGGCGCCGGGGTTGACCACGATCTTCTTCACCTGCCAGCGCTCGCCCTCCACCACGCCGTCGTAGCTGCCCCAGGGCCGGTAGATCCTGCGGTGGGCCTTGCTCTCCCGGGCCCCCTGCCCCTCCAGCAGCCCCACCACGGTCTTCACGTCCTGGGCGCGGCCTCTGTGGGCCACCAGCACCACGTCGTCGGTCTCCACCACCACCAGGTCCTCCACCCCCAGTCCCACCACCAGCCGGTGCTCGCTGCGCAGGTAGCAGTTGCGGGCGTCCTGGCTGATCACCCTGCCCCGCAGCACGTTCCCGGCGGCATCCTGGTCGGCTGTTTCCCACAGGGCGCTCCAGCTGCCCACATCACTCCAGCCGGCGTCCAGGGGCAGCACCGCTCCCCGGTCGGTCTTCTCCATCACCGCCACATCGATCGCGACGCTGGGGCAGCCTGCAAAGGCCTCCCGCTCCAGCCTCAGGAAATCGAGATCGGCTGCATCGTGCTCCAGGGCGGAGCGGCAGGCGCTCACCACATCGGGGGCCAGGCGCTCCAGTTCGGCCAGGATGGCGCTGGCGCGGAACAGGAACATCCCGCTGTTCCAGGTGAAGCGGCCCATGGCCAGGAACTGTTCAGCGGTGGCCCGGTCCGGCTTCTCCACAAACCGGGCGATCGGCACCGGTTGGCAAATCCCGCTGTCCGAAGCCCCGCTGGCACCAAAGGGTTCGCCGGCCTCGATGTAGCCATAGCCCGTTTCCGGGG
>JBFLKL010000194.1:0-12586 GCA_040883175.1 Synechococcaceae cyanobacterium
ATGGCCTCGACGACCTGCCGGCGGCCGAGCGTCAGGAGTGGGAGCAGCTGCTGCAGCAGGCCAATGCGCTGGTGCAGGGGGCGATGCTGGCCGAGGAGCAGGTGCATGATCCCGCCCTGGAGCGGGTGGTGGGCTTCACCCCCAGCTGCCTGCAGCCCTGGCTGGCCTGCGCGCCGCTGGTGCCGGATCTGCTGGCCCCCGAGCACCGCCGGGCCTGCACCGGCTACGACCCCGGCGCCGCCATTGCCGCCCGCCTCGACCCGGACCAGCTGGAGGGGCGCCACGCCCTCGATCGGGCCCAGTACGTGTGGATCAAGACGATGCTGGAGGGCCAGATCCTCACCTGGGGGGGCGACCGCGTGGACATGGCCCACGCCATGGAGGCCCGCCCCGCCTTCCTCGACCATCACCTGGCCGCAGTGGCGGTGCAGGTGCCCCCGGAACTGCGCATCAAGGGCAAGACGGAGAAATACGTGCTGCGTGAAGCGATGCGCGGCCTGCTGCCGGAGGTGCTCTACAGGCGCGAGAAATTCGCCTTCATGGCCCCGCCGGCCCACGCCGATGCCCAGAAGCGGGCTGCGATGCAGGCCCTGGCCGACCGCCACCTCAACACCGAGGCGATCGGGCAGGCTGGCCTCCTCGATCCGGCCGGGGTGCAGGCCCTGTTCGAGCGCCACGACCATCCCGACACCAGCGCCGCCCAGCGCGTGCAGCTGGATGCGGTGATCAACCACCTGATCTGCGTGCAGATCATGCACAGTCTGTTCATCGCAGCCGATGTACCTTCCCTGGCACGGCAGAAGGCCGATGCCCTGGGCTGGCGTCTGCACGAGGAGGAACAGGCCGAGCCTGCCTACGCCCTGATCGGCATGTCGCCGGCCGGCTGAGCCATCCCCAGGGTGGTGGGCAGACCGGCCCGGAAACCGGTGTAGTAGGCGCGCTCGGTCTCGGCCAGGATCCCGCGCAGCGCCACCAGGGGCTCAGGGTGATGGTCGACCCGGAAGTCGCAGTGGGGGTAGCTCTCCTGGTGCATCACCAGCAGCGCGGCCGACTGGCGGCCGCGGTGATCACCACCGTGGGCCTCGCCGGCCTCCAGCGCCAGCAGCAGCCGCTCCTCGAGGCTCACGCCCTCGCGCTCGGCGGCCATGTAGGCCTCGGCCATCGCCAGCAGCACCAGGTCAGAGGCCAGGAAGTTGCCGGCCACCGCGAAGCCCGGGTAGCAGCGGTGAGCGGCGATGCCGGTGCAGTCTGGCCCGGTCCAGGCGGCGCTTCGGCCCCGGGCATCCACCAGCATCACCTGGCGGCCATCGCGGCCGGGATCGTCGTGCAGCAGCGAGGCCAGCACCTCCTCGGCACCCTGGTCACCCTCGCCCCGGCGCTGCAGATGTTCCAGGCGGTCGAGTCCCCAGGGCCCGAAGTAGGGATTGGTGTTGGCCTGGGTGGCCACAGCCCCGACGCCAGGGCGGGCATGGGGCACCAGTGAGCCCACGGCCAGATGCTTGGTGGCCACCCCAACGCCGGTCATGCCGCTCAACCCATCCCAGGCCACGATCGAGAAGGTCATCGCGGTGCGCGCAGCGGGCCGATCCGCCGTTCAGAGAGAGTGGGGCTGATGATTGTCCAGCCTGCGGTCTGCTTCTGTCACCGAGCACACCGTTGGCCCCAGAGTGCGGAAAACCGGCAGCACCCATCCCGGCCTCGCCCCCAGCCCAGCCCTTCCATCGCCCATGAGCCAGCTCCTCTCCGCCCCGCCCAACGATCTGGTCGCCGACGGCGCCCGCCTGGCGCGCAGCCTCGAGGAGCTGGGACAGATCGGCAGGCTGCCCTCCGGCGCCGTGCGCCGGCTGGCCTTCAGCGAGGAGGACCGGGCCGCCCGCGCCCTGGTGCACCGCTGGATGGAGGAGGCGGGCATGGCGGTGCGCATCGACGCGGCAGGCAATCTGATCGGTCGCTATGAAGGCCTAAGGCCGGAGGCCCCGGTGATCGCCACCGGCTCCCACATCGACACGGTGCCGGAAGGGGGCCTCTACGACGGCGCCCTCGGGGTGCTCGGCGGCATCGAGGTGGTGCGGGTACTGGCCGAACGCGAGCTGCGCCTGCAGCATCCGCTCGAGGTGATCGCCTTCGCCGATGAGGAGAGCACCATGGTGGGCTGCAAGTCGATGGTGGGGCATGCCTCCGATGACCCAGGCAGCTACACCACAGCCCTGGGGGTAGCGATCCAGGAGGGACTGGCCAGCATCGGCGGCGACTGGGACCGGCGCCACAGCGCCCGCCGCAGTGACAAGGAGATGGTCGCCTTCCTGGAGCTGCACGTGGAACAGGGGGGCGTGCTGGAGGCGGTGGGCAAGCAGATCGGTGTGGTGGAAGGGGTCGTGGGCCAGCAGCGCTACACGATCCGCGTCAGCGGCCAGGCCAATCACGCCGGCACAACGCCGATGGAGATGCGCCGCGATGCCCTCACCACCGCTGCCCAGATCATCCTGGCCATCGAGGACATGGCCCTGCACTACCCCGGCGATCCGGTGGCCACGGTGGGCAAGCTGACGGTGTGGCCCAACGCCGCCAACATCGTGCCCGGGCAGGTGGAGTTCACGCTCGACATGCGTGATCTCTCCCACGATGTGATCGATCACATGAAAGCCCAGCTGGAGCGGCGCATCGAGACGATCGCGGTGGCCCGCCGCACCCGCATCGCCATCACCCCGCAGTTCGTGGTGGATCCCAGCCCCGCCGATGGGATGGTGCAGGAGGTGATCAGCGCGTCCTGCACCGAACTCGGCCTCAGCTACACCCACCTGCCCAGCCGGGCCAGCCATGACGCCCAGGAACTGGGCCGGCTCACCGCCATGGGCATGATCTTCGTGCCCAGCCGCGAGGGTGTGTCGCACTCCGCCGACGAGTTCACCTCCCCCGAGCAGTGCGAGCAGGGGGTGAACGTGCTGCTTCACAGCCTGATCCGTCTGGATGCCAGCCTCTCCGGCTGAGCCGCCGGCAGCCATGGTTCCAGCACCTGACGCGATCGTGGTGGGCTCCGGCGCCACCGGCGGAGTGGCCGCCATGGTGCTGGCCGAGGCGGGGCTGCGGGTGCTGGTGCTGGAGGCCGGCCCGCGTCTGCAGCCCGCACAGGCCTACGGCAGCGAACCGCTCAACAGCCTGCGCCGCATCGCCAACCTGGCCAGCGGCAAGCAGCGGGTGCAGCGCCACCACCCCGGTTTCTGGAAACAGAACCCTGACCTCTTCGTCGATGAGCGCCGCAACCCCTACAGCACACCTGCGGATCAGCCCTTCCTGTGGACGCGGGGACGCCAGGTGGGTGGTCGCAGCCTCACCTGGGGCGGCATCACCCTGCGGCTGAGCGACTATGAATTCAAGGCCGGCGAGCGCGATGGCCGCAGCCCCAGCTGGCCGATCGCCAGCGCCGATCTGGCTCCCTACTACGGCAGGCTGGAGACCCTGCTGGGGGTGCGCGGCCATGCCGATGGCCTGCCCCAGCTGCCCGACGGCAGCTACGCCCCTCCCGTCCCCTTCACACCCGCGGAGCTGCGGCTGGGGACGGCGGCGCGGGAGCGCCTGGGCCTGCCCTTCATCCACTCGCGCGGGGTGCGCCTGCACCAGGGCGCCCGCTGGCCGCGCTCCGCCAGCCCGGGCAGCACCCTGGCCCGGGCCCTGGCCACGGGCCGCGCCCGTCTGCGCAGCGAGGTGGTGGTGAGCCATGTGGTGCTCCATCCCGACCAACGCCGGGTGCGCGGGGTGGAGGTGGTGTGCGGGCAGAGCGGCGAGCGGGAGGTGCTGGAGGCCCCGCTGGTGGTGCTGTGCGCCTCCACGATCGAGAGTCTGCGCATCCTGCTGCACTCGAGCGAGAGCGAGCGCCGCGGCGGGCTGCTGGATCCATCAGCCTCTCTCGGCCGCCACCTGATGGATCACATCTCCACCAGCCGCTTCTTCTCGCTGCCGGATGTGGAGTCCCCGGCCCAGCCCGCGGAACTCTCGGGCGCCGGAAGCTGCTACATCCCCAACACCATCAACCTGGACCAGCCAGGCAGCGAGGGGTTCCACCGCGGTTACGGACTGTGGACGGCGGTGCAGCGCTTCGACCCGCCGCAGCTGCTGCGGCGCCGCCCCGGAGAGGCCTGCGGCTTCCTGATCGGCCATGGCGAGGTGCTGCCCCACCGCGACAACCGGGTGACCCTGGAGCACGGGCGCGAGGACGCCTGGGGCCTGCCCATCCCCCACATCGCCATGGCCTGGGGAGAGAACGAACGGGACATGGTGCGGCACATGCAGGAGCGCATGGCGGCGGTGGTGGCGGCGGCGGGGGGCACGATCCGGCCGATCGAGGAGCTGTTCGTGCTGCCGCTGCTGGAGCCCTGGATCCTCTCCAGCCACGCGGTCAGTCCCACGGCGCCACCACCGGGGTACTACATCCACGAACTGGGCGGTGCACGCATGGCCGGCGCGCCCGAGCAGGGGGTGGTGAACCCCTGGAACCAGTGCTGGCAGGCCCCCAACCTGCTGGTGGTGGACGGGGCCTGCTGGCCCAGTGCCGGCTGGCAGAGCCCCACGCTCACCTCGATGGCGATCACCTGGCGGGCCTGCGCGGCAGCAGCGGAACGGCTCCGACGTGGCGATGGTCAAACCGCTGCAGCAGGCACCGGCGTCAGCACCCCCTGACGCTGGCACCGATCCGGTGTCGGTGGCCACAAACCACCTTGAGGGACCTGCACACAATGGCGAGGCGACCTTTAAACGGGTCGGGCAAGGGAGAACACGAGCGGGGGATGGCTCCCCCGCTTTTTTCTTGCGCTTCTCCTCCCATGCTTGTTTCGCTGCTCCGCAGCGGGCACCTGCGGTTCAACGCAGGAACAGGCCGTTGAGGTAGTGCTGTTGCACGCAGGCATCCTTGCAGCCGTGCTGGAACAGAAATCCGGCCAGGGCTGAGGTGATCAGGCGGTATTGATCCCACTGCGGATGCTGCTCGATGAACCGGCGCATGCCGTCGAACAGCACCTCCGGCACCTCGGCCTCGAGGGTGATGGCCACATCGCTGGAGTCGTTGGGCATGGGCATGCGCTGCTGCTCGGCGGGCCCCACTTCGCCACAGCGACGGGGGCGGCGTCAAAGCCGACCGGTGTGGCAGGAATCATCCCTGCCATCGCTGAGACTGCCGGCAAGCACTGGGGTATCGGATACAGGCACGGAGGCCTGCTGGACGCCAAAGGGCCTGCGGGGGGCTGTCAAGACAGAGAGGGACAGCTGCAGGCTTTCCCCAGACAGCACGGCGGCATCGCGCGCTCCGCCAGCGGACTGTGGAAAACCACGGTTGGATCCGGGGAAAACCAGGCCCGAATGGGGAAACGCCGCAACCATCAGCAAACCTGATCAACGGCCACCACGCTGGGTCTCAGGCGCGACGAGACGGGTTGCGAATTGACTGTGTGAAGCCAGCGGCCCATGACCGAAGCCTCTGCAGCCGACGCAAACGCAGGCGAGGATGGGGGTATGGCCCTACGCCTTCCCCCCTTCCAGCCACTGCCACCCCCACCGGAAGGCCAGCCCCTGCTGGAGGTGCCGATCGCCGAGCTGCAACCCACCCAGCTGTGCGTGGGGCTGGCTGAGGTGCGCAGCCGTCAGGCTGATTTCAGGATCGAAAACAGCCGCGAACGGCGCGACTACCTGGGCAGCAAGCCCGTGCCCCTGGTGCGCAGCTCCGATGGCGCGCTGTGGATGGTGGACCGCCACCACCGGCTGCGCGCCCTGCTGGAGCTGGTGCCCCAGGCCACGGCCTTCGGCTACATCGCCCTCCAGCTCGACACGGACGACCGCAGGGCCGTGCTGGCCGAGCTGCAGAGCCGCGGCTGGCTGTACCTCTACGACGGCCGCGGACTGGGTCCCCTGCATCCCCAGGTCCTGCCCCGTGATCTGCTCGGGCTCCAGGACGACCCCTACCGCAGTCTTGTGTGGAAGCTGAAGCGGGAGGGAGTGGTGCAGCCGGCACCCCTCATCCCCTTCCATGAGTTCCGCTGGGGCGCCTGGCTGAGGCGGCGCCCCCTGCCCCCCTTCAGCTCCGCCCGCCTGGATCCGGCCCTGCCCTCGGCCCGGGCCCTGGCACGCTCCACCGCGGCCTCCCATCTGGCCGGCTGGAGCGGCTGGCACTGATCCGTCCGGCGTGGTGGCGGCCAAGCTGGGGCCACCCCGACGCCGGCAGCGCGTGTCCACCTTTCTCGCCAACAACCCCCTGGCGCTGTTCGCCCTGCTGCTGGGGTTGAGCGTGGCGGTGCCACCCCTGATCCAGCGACTGGGGCTGCCCGACCTGGTGGGCCTGCTGGTGGCGGGGGTGCTGGTCGGCCCCCATGCCCTCGGCTGGGTGAGCCCCAGCAGCGAGATCGTGCGGCTCTTCGCCGATCTGGGCGTGGTGTACCTGCTGTTCATCGCCGGGCTGGAGATCGACCTGGTGGAGTTCGCCCGCATCCGCCAGCGCTCGCTGCGTTTCGGGCTGCTCACCTTCGCCCTGCCGCTGATCTTGGGGCTGCTGCTGGGGCTGGGATTCGGCTACTCCCTGCTCAGCAGCGTGCTGCTGGGGTCGATCCTGTCCTCCCACACGCCGCTGGGCTACCCGATCGTGCGCAGCTACGGGGAGGTACGCGAGGAGTCGGTGGTGGTGGCCATCGGCGGCACGATCTTCACTGACATCGCCGCCCTGGTGCTGCTGGCCCTGTGCATGGGGCTGCACCGGGGCGAGGCCTCCCCTCTCGAGCTGGTGGCCCTGCCGCTGCGGGTGGCCCTGTTCGGGGCGCTGGTGCTGCTGCTGATCCGACGCCTCGGCCGGCTGCTGGTGAAGCGCAGCGTGAACAACGACAGCCAGCTGTTCCTGGCGGTGCTGGTGGCACTGTTCCTGGCCGCCATGGGGGCGGAACTGGCCGGGGTGGAGAAGATCGTCGGCGCCTTCCTGGCGGGGCTTGCCGTGAACGGCGTCTTGCCGGAAGGGCGGGTGAAGGAGCAGGTGATCTTCGTGGGAGCGGCCCTGTTCATCCCGTTCTTCTTCATCAGCCTGGGCCTGCTGCTCAACCTGCCCGCCTTCGCCGGCACCCTCACGGGGTCACCCTTCGCCCTGCTGCTGATCGGCGGGCTGATCGCCTCGAAGGGGCTGGCCTCCTGGTGGGCCGGCCAGCTCTATGGCTACAACCCTCCCCAGGTGCTCACCCTCTGGTCGCTCTCCATTCCCCAGGTGGCGGCCACCCTGGCTGCCACCTTCGTGGGCTTCCGCGCCGGCCTGCTGGACGAGACGGTGCTCAACAGCGTGCTGGCGATGATGGTGGTCACGGCCACCCTGGGGCCGTACCTCACAGCCCTGGCCATGCCCCGGCTGGGGCGGGCCAAGGCGGAACGGCTGACCGTCCCCGGAAGCGGCCAGCCGGCCCTGGTCCGCCGTGCCCTGCGGGTGCTGGTCCCGGTGTCGAATCCCGACACCGAAGCCCCACTGCTGGAACTGGCCCGGCTGCTGATCGGCGGCGACGCCGACCAGCCCGGCCTGCTGCTGCCGCTGGCCGTGGTCTCACCCCGGCAGGCGGAACCGGAAGACCAGAGTCTGCCGGCCCTGGCCAGCGCCATGGCCCAGGCCCGCGGCCTGCTGCAGCGGGCCGAGGCGATCACCGAACCCTGGCAGGTGCCCTGCCGGAGCGTGCTGCGGGTGGATCCGGACGTGGCCGGTGGCATCGCTCTGGTGGCCGTGGAACAGGCCAGCGACCTGGTGCTGATGGGCCTGACCCCCCCCAGCTCCCTGGGGCGCTGGCTGTTCGGCGACCTGGTGGATGCCACCTGCCGCCAGGCCCCCTGTCCGGTGGTGGTGGCCCATCTGCCGCGTCCCCCCGGCGAGCTCCGACGCCTGCTGGTGCCGATCAAGGACCTCACGGCCGGAGCGATGGAACAATTCCAGCTGGCACACCGCCTGGCCACGGCGCTGGGAGGACAGATCACCCTGCTTCACCTGCACGACCCGCGCCTGAGCCGGCAGGAGCGACAGGAGCTGCAAGGGGAGCTGCAGCGCTGGCCACCACTCCCCAGTGCCGTGCCCCTGCAGGTGGTGCTGCAGAGCCACCAGGGCGTGGGGGGCGCGATCGTGGCGGCCAGCCGCAGCCACGATCTCGTGATCCTGCGCTCCCAGCGGCGACTGGTGGCGGGACTGCCGATTCCCGCCAGCGATCGCACCAGCCGGCTGCTGCGCCTGCTGCCTGGCCCGATCCTGGTGATCAGCGATCCGCTGCACTGAGCCCGGCTGTCAAGCGGCGCCGGCTGGATTAAACCGGAGATGCCGATCGTGCCGCGATGACCTTTCAACTCCTGCTCGTGCCCACCGATGGCACGGAGATCTCCGGTCGGGCGGTGCAACAGGCGGTCGACCTGGCCGCCGCCCTGGGGGCCCGGGTGCGCTTCCTGCATGTGCAGAACAACTATCCGATCAGCCTGGTGGGCGTGGGCGAACTGGTGGAGGCCAGCACCATCGAGGCCCTCGTGGAGGCCGCCGGCAAGCGGGCCGATGCGATCCTGCAGGAGGCCCTGGCCGTGGCCGACAAGGCCGGCGTGCAGGCCGAACGTACGGTGCTGATGAACCCCCTGCCCCACAAGGCGATTCTCGAGGAGGCCGGCGCCGCGGGTGCCGACCTGATCGTGATGGGCTCCCATGGCCGACGCGGACTGGAGGGTCTGCTGCTCGGCAGCGAAACCCAGAGGGTGCTGCTTGGCAGCAGCGCTCCGGTGCTGGTGGTGCGCTGAGGCATGGGACAGCACCTGTGAGTGATCCTGCCCTGACGGCCTTCGGGTCCAGCTTCGGCGCCATCACCCTTGCCGAACTGGGCGACAAGACCTTCTTCATGGCGCTGATCCTGGCGGCGCGGCACCAGCGGCGCTGGGTGTTTCTGGGCAGCTTCGCCGCCCTGGCCCTGGTCACCCTGCTGTCGCTGGGGCTGGGCTTCGGCATGCGCGAACTGCTGCCGGAGGGCCTGCTGCCCTGGTTGGCCGCGTTCCTGTTCCTGGGCTTCGGCGGCAAGCTGCTGCTCGAGGCCAGGGGATTGCCACGGGATGCGGCCCGTGAAGAAGCCGAGGAGGCTGAACAGGTGGTGAACGCTGCCGAGCGTCGCCACGTGATCAGCCGTCCGCTGCCTGTGACATGGGAGGCCTTCAGCCTGGTGTTCGTGGCCGAGATCGGCGATCGCACCCAGTTCGCCACGATCCTGCTGGCGGCGGCTCCCACCTTCACCTTCCCAGGCCTGGTGGCCGGAGCCCTGGCCGGCCATGCCCTCGTCACCGCCCTGGCGGTGGGCTCGGGTCGCTGGATCGGCCAGCGGGTGGATGAACGGCTGCTCTACCGGCTCAGCGGCGGGCTGTTCATCCTCTTCGGCCTGGCGGCCCTGGGGCAGGCCCTGGGCTGACCCCTACGCTGCCTGCCAGCAGCACAAGCGACGGTGGTGGCCAAGGACGAGATCAGCAGAGCCGATGAACTGCAGGCCCTGGGCTGGGCCCCGGACGATGTGCGTCGCTACGCCGAGCTCTGGGACTACCGCCACCGCTGGGGGGCCATCAATCTCGAACCGGAGGACCGGGCCTTCCTGCGCAGGGCCGAGGCGGCTCTGCCCAAGCGCCCCACCGGCGGCAAGGGGTCGGCGAAGAAGACCCTGCAGGAGAAATCCCACTACCGCTGGCTGGCCTTTCACCTCGAGGCGATGCGCAGCAGTGCCCAGGAGCAGGGATTGGCCGAGGGCGAGCGGGGGGCCTGGCCGACCCTGCTGGAGGAGGAACTGCGGCTGCTCGAAGAGCTGCAGCCGGTGCTGGGCCTCCCCGACACCCTCAAGGCCCGAGACCTGGTGCCGCTGCGTGAGCAGCTGATCGCGGCGGCCAGCACCGAAGGCCGCAACCTCGCGTTCGACTTCAACGCCCCGCTGGAGGAGCTCAGGCAGCGTGAGCGCACAAGCTGGAAACCGCTGCGCGGCGAAGGCAACACGGACAGCACATATCCCGTGCTGGATGCCGAGGCAACCAGCCGCTTCCGCGCGCGCGTGGCCGAAACGCTTGGCGGGCAGATTCGCGCCACCTTCCCCTCCCTGCAGGCCTAGCCGCTTCCCCAGCACCGGCGGATGCACCTCAGCGCCTGGCGACCGCTGCGCCGCTCCGGGCTGTGGTCCCTCCGCGCAACAACAGGCTGGCCAGCACGATGCCGGCGCTGGCCACCGCAGCCATGGGCAGGAAGGCGCCGCTGTAGCTGCCCAGCCAGTCGCGCAGCTGGCCGGTGATCAGGGTGCCGAGCAGGGCTCCGGCGCCGTAGGCCGTGAACACCAGCCCGTAGGTCTGGGCGTAGCGCTCCGGATCGAAGCAGCGCAGGGTGGCGGCCGGAGCGATCGCAAGCCAGCCGCCGAGGCTCCCCCAGAACAGGGAGAAGGCCACCAGGTAGGTGAGCAGATCGCCCTCGCCGGCGCCGGCCATCATCAGACTGCCCACCAGCACCAGCAGGTAGGCGAGGGTGGCCACCTGGAAGGGCTTGAGGCGATCGGAGAGCCAGCCGAACAGGGGCCGGCTGACGCCGTTGAACACGGCGAACAGGGAGATGCTGCTGGCGGCCAGGGCCGGCTCGATGGCGATCAGCTCCAGGCCCACAGGGCTTGAGATGCCGATGGCGCTCAGACCGAGCAGGGCCCCGAGGCCATAGCAGAGCCACAGCCCGAAGAAGCTGCGGCTGCGCAGCAGCGCTGCGGTGGAGGTGGGCTGAAGGCACCGTGGGGCGGCCGCCACGGGCACGGGCCGGCGGGGATTGGAGGGGGGCT
Organism: Synechococcaceae cyanobacterium; assembly: GCA_040883175.1. Classification (GTDB taxonomy): domain Bacteria; phylum Cyanobacteriota; class Cyanobacteriia; order PCC-6307; family Cyanobiaceae; genus NIES-981. The sequence continues at coordinate 10,815 of JBFLKL010000194.1, forward strand.
GCCACCCCGCCGGCGGCAGGACCATGGCCAGTGCCACGGCCACCATCAGCGCCAGAAAGGCCAGCCCCAGCAGCTGCAGTGTGACGGCCAGGCCCTGACTGGCGATCAGGCGGTAAGCCAGCGGAGCGGTGATCAGGGGCGAGAGGCCGAAGCCCAGCACCACCAGCCCCATGGCCAGGCCCTGGCGTTCCGGGAACCAGCGTGCCGCCACCGCCAGGGGCACGCCGTAGGCGAGGCCCACCCCGCTGCCCACGATCACGCCATAGGTGAGCACCAGCTGGCCGATCGACTGGCTGCGGCTGGCCAGCAGGTAGCCCAGCGCCATCACGCCACCGCCGAGCAGCATCAGCCGGCGCGGTCCCAGACGCGGCAGCAGCTGGCCGCCGGCGGGCATCAGCAGGGCGAAACAGAGCAGGGCCGCCGTGTAGGGGAGCATGCTCTCCGTTGCCCCCAGGTTCAGGGCCTGCTCCAGGGGCTGGCGGAACACACTCCAGGAATACACGGTGCCCATGCAGAGATGGGCAACGATGCCGATGGGCAGCAGCAGCCAGCGACCCCGCGCCGCCGGCAGGCTGAACAGCCGCGGGGCACGGCCCTGGAACCCGGCCAGGGAGCCGGGCTGCGAGAGGGATGGTCCCATGGCCGCGGATCCGAAGGGCCGAACCCTAAGCAGAGTTGGCGATGCCGGACAGCACCGCACAGGATCCCGTGACCGCCGGGGACCCGGCTGCCGGCCTCAACCCTGGCCGCCGGTGCTGAGCATGGCGGCGGCTGTCCACAGGAAGATGCCGGTGACGATGAAGCCGCCTGTGGCCACGACGTTCTGCCAGATCCGGCGCACCTGCGGGGTGGGCTGGTTGGCCAGCCAGGCCGGCCGGGGCCAGCCGGCGCCGGGGGTCCAGCCCATGGAGCCGCCGGCCGGAGCGCGGCGGGCCATCACATCGCGCCAGTAGGCGTTGTAGCGGGGAGCCTGCTGGTTGAAGGGCATCGTGCCCACCGCCCGGCCGGCCAGCACCCGGGAGCGCTGGAAGGGCACCTGATCCTCGCCGAAGTTCTCCAGATACTCCGGCGAGTCGATCAGGGCATCGATGAAGGCCGGCAGGCCCTGCTCGGCGATCACGATCGACCAGGCGATGCGCTCCTGCTGGCCATAGACAGGGCGGCCCAGCACCCGGCCCACCACCTGTTCCACCACCCGGTAGTTGCTGTTGCAGCGGTAGAAGTCGTCGCGGAACTTGTCGGAACGCAGCAACCCGCGGATGAAGCCTCGCATGGTGATCTGACCACTGCGAAGGCGCATCTCCAGCACCGGGTCCCGATCCACGCTGAAGGCGTGGAAGAAGATCTGGCGATAGGCCTGCTCGATCAGCGCATCACTGGCTGTGCTGTCTCCGGCCAGGGACGGCGGGGCCTGGCGGGGGGTCTCATCACCGGTGGGCAGAAAGCTTGCGACACGCGCGTTGATCGCCGAGGGGCGGGTGTCGAGCAGAGGCAGGACCATGAAACGGGAACGATCACCATCTCGCGGGACCGTATCGACACCCCCCGCCCCGCGCGGCCACCGCCCAGGCAACCCTCACACAAGTTCACCGCCGCGGCAGAACAGCGCCGAGGCCCAAGGCTGTGTACTGCCGGCCCGGGGCCCTGCAGACTCGAGCGGTCCCCCCTCCAGCCCGCCGGTGACCGCCCCACGGCAGCCCCTCCCGCGGCCGCCAGCCTGCTGGCACCCCAACCTCTGGCATCCCACCGCCCAGGTGCGCACGGCGCCGGTG
>JBFLKL010000195.1:0-8031 GCA_040883175.1 Synechococcaceae cyanobacterium
AGATCGGCGCTCTGGTCACCGGCGGGGCCGAACACCGGCGGCAGGGCGGCAACCGGCAGACGGCCCAGCAGCAGGTTGGCGTCGGTGATGGTGGCGGGCCCGCCGCGGCGGTAGGCCGCCGGTCCGGGGTCGGCGCCGGCCGATTCGGGACCCACCAGCAGCCGCTGGCCGTCGAAGCGCACGATCGAGCCGCCGCCGGCGGCCACCGTGTGGATCGGCAGCATCGGCGCCTGCAGCCGCAGCCCGGCGATCTCCGTCTCCGGCTGGCGCTCCCAGGCCAGATCGGCGAGGGCCGGATCGAAGTGGAACACGTCGGTGGAGGTGCCGCCCATGTCGAAGCCCACCACCGGCCCGGGGGCCTGGCCTGCCGCCGCCAGGACCTGCTCGGCCACCGCCACGGCCCCCACCATGCCGCCGGCGGGGCCGGAGAGGATCGTGTCCTTGGCGTGCAGCAGCTGCGGGGCGGCCAGCGAACCGCTGGAGCGCATCACCCGCAGCCGTGGGCCCGGCCCCAGGGCGCCGCGCACCTGCTCCAGGTAGGTGTCCAGCACCGGGGCCACCGCCGCCTCCACCAGGGTGGTGTGGCCGCGGGGCACCAGCCGGGGCTGGCGGCTGAGCTGGTGGGAGAGGGCCAGCCGCTGGAAGCCGAAGGGCTCCAGCCAGGCGGCCAGACGGCGCTCGTGCTCGGGGTTGCGGCAGGCGTGCAGCAGCGCCACCGCGCAGCTGACGTAGCCGTCGGCCCTGGCGGCTTGCAGCCCGGCAGCCAGGGCATCGTCGAGCCGCAGCGGTTCCAGCTCGCTGCCATCGGCGTCCAGGCGGCCGTCCACCTCCAGCACCCGCACCCGCAGGGGCCGGGGCTTCTCGATCGCCAGGGCGAAGATGTCGGGCCGGTGCTGGTCGCCGATCTCCAGCAGATCGGCCAGGCCGCGGTTGATCAGCAGCAGCACCGGGGCGCCGTGGTGCTCCAGCAGGGCGTTGGTGGCCACGGTGGTGCCCAGCCGCACCTCCTCCACCACGGATCCCGGCGCCACCGAAGCCTCCGGGCCCAGCAGGTCGGCGATGGCGTTCACCGCCGGATCCCCCGGCCGTTCCGGCTGCACCGAGAGCACCTTGCGCACATGCAGGCCGCCGCCGGGAGCGCGGCCGATCACATCGGTGAAGGTGCCGCCGCGGTCGATCCAGAAGCGCCAGCCGGCCGTCATCGTTCCCGCCGGCCGGCGCCGACCAGGGGGCCATGGTGAGGACTCTGCCGGAGTGTGCTCAGGAGGAGTGGCATCAGCGACATCCGGGCTGCGCCGAACCCAGGCAACGATGGACCATCCTGATCCGGGGGCGAGAGGGTGGAACCAGCACCCATCAACGCACTGACCCAGTCGCTGATGCGGATCCCCTCACTCCGGGACCTCATCGACCGGCATGTCAGCCTCGAGCAGCTGGTCTGCGTCGAGGCCGCCCTCGAGATCGCCCTGCTGGCCAGCCTTCACCAGAACGAGGGCCGCAACCTGCGCTTCGCGCTGGTGGTGGAGTCCCAGCCGCAACGCAGCCTGGAGATCCATCGGTTCCATCGCCCGATCGGGCTGACGGCGAAACAGCTCCAGTCCATCAGCGCCGCGTTCAACCCGGAGCGCACGGGGTTTGTGGTGGCTCCGGCCCGGGGGCAGGGGCACAGCCCCGTCATCCTCGGCACCATCCCCCGGCCCAGCACGCCCCTGCCCCAGCCCCAGCTGCACCGGCCCCCGCTGGTGATCGAGGCGGAGGCGCCCGGCGTGGTGTCCGTCTCGATCGGCGAAGCCAAGGCCGTGTACCGCCGCGGCGAGGTGCGGGAACAGTCGCGCACCATTCCCGGTCTGGCCCTCGAGGCGGAGACCGAGCTCCTGATCAGGGAGGTGTGCTGCCCGCGGCTGCAGCTGGAGCGCATCTGCCTGCCGGGCGATCAGGGGCTGACACCGATTCCGGCCAGCAGCTGGGCAGGCCAGAGCAAGGACATCGCCGCCATCGTGCGCCGGTCCACCCGCCGGATCTACGACCGGTTCCTGCAGAGCATCGCCCGCAAGATGGTGCGGGCTCGCCGGGGGGGAGCGATCCTGATGCTGCCGGCGGACAACACCACGGACGGGCTGTTCGCGGGTGGGCGCTGGTATGCGCAGCCCGACCGGCGTCTGCTCCGCGACGTGGTGAGGATCCTCAGCCTGGAGGTGGTGCATCGTCTGACCGTGATGGGCCGCCCCCTCGGAGCGGAGCCAGGCCTGTCATCACCGGCGGAACTGGCCAGCTGGGCGAACGATCGTCTGCGCTCCGCCCTGGCGGGGCTGGAGGAGAGCTGTCAGTTCTGCGCCGATCTCACCGAAGCCGATGGTGCCGCCGTGCTGCGAAGCGATCTGGGAATCGAGGGGTTCAGCGTCAAGCTCTCCTCCCACGAGGGGGACTGGCCGGCCCCGCTGGCGAGGTTCCTGGAGACCCGCGGCAACCGGCATCGGGCCGTGGCCGGGGCCGTGGTCCGCCAGCCCGGCGGCATCGGCCTTGTGGTCTCCCAGGACGGGGATGTCACCGTGTTCACCCATGCACCCCAGCGAGGCCCGTGCCCGGTGGAGATCGTGCTCTAGGAACCCTGCGGCGGTCTGGGCGAGGCGGGGGCGCGAGCGCTCGGGGGGCTGACGCTGAACGTCTCCAGCACCAGGTCCAGCTGGGCGTCGAGGCGCTTGCGCGCCGCCGCGGGCGCTGCCGACGGCAGGGACCAGAGGGGACTCTGGCGGGCCAGGGCCCCGGCCAGCTCCCAGGGGTGCAGGAACCGGCGCCCCTCCAGGGCGGCCACAGCCTGGCGGTAGGGCGCCGGCAGGGCGGTGGCCTCCAGGGCCTCCAGCCCCTCGGCGTCGATCCGCAGCGGCCGGATCTCGGCGATCTCCAGCACCTGCGCCTCCCGGGCCGCGTCCAGCCGCACCTGGCGGCGCAGCCAGCCGCGGAAGCGCGCCGCCCCCACCACCGGCTCGCGGTCCATCGCCAGCGCCCCGGTGGGGATGCCGGCCTCGTCCAGCCGCACCAGGGCCGGCGCCGAGAGCTGGTAGGCCACGGGCCGGTAGACCTGCTGGCCGAACACGTTCTGCACCACGAACAGCAGCACGAACGCCACCAGGGCCGCGATCAGGGGGGTGGTGACCCAGCCGGAGGCGATGCGGCCAAGCACGCCCCAGCGGATCTGACGCACGCCGCGGGCCCCCTGCAGCAGCCCGATGCCCAGCACCGCGCCGATCACCGCCTGGGAACTGGACACGGGAATCAGGGGGATCGGCGGCAACCCCACCGACACCGCCAGGGCCGACAGCTGCGGCGAGGAGAACACGAACAGCACCAGGGCATTGGCCACCACCACCACCAGCGCCGCCAGCGGCGAGAGGGCCATCAGGCTGCCGCCCACGGTGGTCATCACGCGGCGGGAGTAGGTGTAGACACCCACGGCGATGGCGATCGCGCCGAGCAGGAACAGCTGCTCCTCCCCACTCAGCCGCACCAGGCCGGCGATGCTGATCTCGCGGAAGGGGGAGGCGGGCACGAACACCCCCATCACGTTGCCGATGTTGTTGGCGCCGAGGCTGTAGGAGCCGAACACCCCGGCCAGGATCAGGCCCACGCGCAGATTGGCGTCGAGCCGCAGCAGGTGGGGCCTGGTGCGCCGGATGGCGGCCACCGCCAGGCGGTGGAGCCCGGCGGCGAACAGGGCCGCCAGCAGCGGCGACAGCACCCAGGTGGCGACGATGCGGGCCAGCTGGCTGAGGTCGGTGATCGAGCCGCTGAACCAGTTCCAGCCCACGATTGCCCCCACCACCGCCTGGGTGGTGGAGGCCGGCAGACCGGCGCGGGTCATCCAGGTCATGGTGACGGCGGCGGCCAGGGCGGTGGTGAACGAGCCGGCCAGGGCGTTCACGGCCCCCAGCTCACCGAGGCCGCCGGCGGCGCCGGCACCGCCGGTCACCGCGCCGAGGATCACGAACAGGCTGCAGAGGAAGGCGGCGGTGGAGAAGCGCACCATGCGGCTGCCCACCGCCGAACCGAACACGTTCGAGGCGTCGTTGGCCCCCAGCGTCCAGCCCAGGAACAGGCCGCTGGAGAGGAACACCAGGCTGCCCACCGTCAGAGCACCCGCTTGATCGCCAGGATCGAGAGCTCGTCGCTGATCTCCTCGGCCCGGTCGGCCAGCCCGTCGATCACCTCCAGCGCGTCGCGGGCCAGCAGCTTGCGCTCCAGCGGCCGGTCGGAGGCGAACAGGGCCTTCATCAGCCGCAGGGTGATGGCATCGGCCTCCGACTCGTAGACGCGGATGAGGTTGATGTGATCGCGCACCGCCTCGGGCCGGCGGAAGAAGGCCCGAGCCCCCCGCACCGCCTCCTGCAGGCTCTGGGCCACCACCGCCACCAGTTCCTTCACCTCGGCCACCGCTTCGGCCCCCTCGATGGCGCCGGTGTAGCCGATCAGCAGCTCCTGGAACACGTTCTTGGTGGCGTCCAGGAGGGCATAGAGATGGCTGAGCAGGCGCAGCACATCGCCGCGGAAATCGGGGATCAGCATCTCGGTGTAGAGCGTGTTCACCACGGCGCGGCGCAGCTCGTTGGCACGCTCCTTGAGGTCGATCAGCTGCTCGAGCTTGAGCTCGGTCTCCTCCACCACACCGCGCTCCAGCAGCAGATCGGTGCCGCGCTGGAAATAGATCCCGCCCTCCGACACCTTGTCGAGGAACTCATCGATCTGCGCCTCGAGGAAGCGGGTCTTGCCGAACAGCGGTGGCGTGCTCACCGGTAGTTCTGGAACTGCAGCGGCACCTCCAGCTCCTCCTCCCGGGCCCGCAGCAGCTGGATCACCTGCTGCAGGTCGTCCTTGCTCTTGCTGGTCACCCGCAGGCTGTCGCCCTGGATCGCCACCGTCACCTTCTTGATGCCGTCGCGCACGGCCTTGCTGAGGCTCTTGGCGAGCTCCTGGCTGAGCCCCTTGCGCAGCTTCACCGCCTGCTTCACCCGGTTGCCGCCCACGGCCTCGGGATCCTGGAAGTCGAAGATCTTCAGCGACAGGTTGCGCTTGGTGGCCTTCTGGCGCAGCACATCGGCCACCGCCTGCAGGGTCATGTCGCTGGCGGTGGTGATCGTGAGGCTGTCCTCCTCCAGCTCGATCGTGGTGCCGGAGTCCTTGAGGTCGTAGCGCTGCACCAGCTCGCGGCGCACCTGATCCACGGCGTTCACCAGCTCCTGGCGGTCGAAATCGGAGACGACGTCGAAGGAGAAGGACTCAGCCATGGGGCGGATGCGCGCTGGGTGGTCGCCGCCACCCTAGAAAAAGGCCGCCGCCGCGTCCCACCATGCCGCTCGCCACCGCCGCACTCACCTCGGCCTCCGCCCCCTTCGCCTGGTCGCTGCTGCTCAGCTCGGCGGTGGTGGTGTTCAGCACCGTGCCCCTGGGGGCGGCCCGCTCCCAGGCCGATTTCCAGATGGCCGACCTGGCGGCCCCGCGGGCGATGTTCGAGCGGTTGCCGGCCTGGGGCAAGCGGGCGGCCTGGGCGCACCAGAACTGCTTCGAGGCCTTCACGCTGCACGCCCCCGCGGCCCTGCTCTGCCTGCTGGCCGGGGTGGGCGCCGGTGGAGAGGGGGCCCCGCTGGCGGTGACGGCGGCGCAGGCGGCCGCCTGGCTGCACCCGGCCCTGCGCCTGGCCTACATCGGCGCCTACCTGGGCAACGTGCCGCCGCTGCGGGGTCTGTGCTGGGCCGGCGGCCTGGTGTGCAGCGGCCTGCTCTACGTGGAGGGGCTGAAGGCGGTGCTGGCCGCCCAGGGCTGAGGCGCGCGCCGCGTCAGTCCGCGAAGTCAGTCGAAGTACATCAGGCTCACCACCTTGCCCATGTCCTCCGCCAGCCGCACGCTCGAGAGCAGCGTTTCGCTGTCGTGGAAGGCGTAGCAGATCAGCTGGTCGCAGCGGCTGATGATCTCCTGGTTGCAGAGGCTGCTGGCCATCGGCAGGGGCAGCTCGTCGTGCTCGGGCTTCTCCACCAGATGCAGCACCTGCTCGAGCTGCTCGCGCGATTCGCCGGGCTGACGGTCGAGGCTCTGGGGCAGGAGCACCGTGAGCTTGCCGGGGTCGACGGCCAGCACGCTGCGGATCACGGCAGCGTTCACGCCCTGGGCACCGGAGGTGATCAGGCTGTGGCCCTCCTGGGCCAGGGAGCGGGCCACCAGTTCCACCAGGTGGATGGACACCACCGGCACATGGCGGCTGCCGAGGATGGCGATCCGACGTTTGCTGCGGTCCTGGAGCATCGCCAGCTCCTGAGCCAGCGTGTCGATCCGATCCAATGAGGCCACGTCCAGAGACCGGGTCACACCAAACTTCAGGCGGCACCCCGAAACTAGCAGTGGTGACCGAGGTTTCAGGCCACCGGCTGGGGCAGAGCCAGGCGTTGAAACAGCGATGTGAAGTCGCAGTGCTCCTCCACCAGCCGCACGGCGTAGGTGGCCTTGACGGCCTCGTGCAGGCGCACGTGGCCGAAGGCCTGCTCGATCACCTCCACCGTGGTGAGGGTGTCGTGCTCCACCTTCAGCAGGGGCACATCCAGCTCCTCGGCGCGGGTCACGAGCTGGGGCAGGGGCTCACCCACGCCCGTGAGGATCAGACACTGGGTGGAGGCCTCCAGGGCCGCCAGCTGGATGTCGGTGCGGTCGGCGCCGGTGACCACAGCCATGTTGCGGCGGCGGCGGAAGAACTCCATGGCGGAGTTCACGTTCATGGCGCCGATCGAGAGGGTCTCCACCAGCAGGTCGAGCCGGTCGTGGCAGCAGAGCACCTCGGCCTGCAGACGCCGGGCCAGCTCCGCCACGGCGACGCTGCGCAGCAGGGGGCTGCGGGGCATCACCCCAAGCACCGGGATGCCGAGGCGCTCCAGGGCGGGCACGATCTCCTGACGCAGGCTGATCAGCCCGTCGGGGTCGACGCCGTTGAGCACCACCCCGGCCAGGCGTTCACCCAGGGCGGAGCGGGCGGCCAGCAGCGCATCGACGCTGCGCACATCACTCCACGACTCCACCAGCAGCACGGGTGCTTCGAGGCCGCGGGCGAGCTCGGGCAGGCTGAGGCCGTAGAGCAGCCCCTCGAACAGACTGCCGGCCGCCTCCAGCAGGTTGAGCCCGGATCCGCCGGCGGCCAGCTGCTCGCGCAGGCGGGCGTAGCCGTCGCCGGGCTCCAGCTCACCGGCCAGCAGGCGGCGCCGCACCTCCGCCAGGTGGAGGGAGTGCAGCGAGGGCAGCAGCTGGTCGCCCCCCAGGCGCAGGTTGGCGCCCACGAAGCGCACGTCGGCGTCGAACAGAGGGGCGTCGGCAGCGGGTGGGGTGTCGTTCTCGAAGGCGGTGGCCAGGGGCTTGCCGAAGCGCACCGCCACGCCGGCACGCAGCAACTGGCGGGCCAGGCCGAGCACCACGGCCGATTTGCCACTGAACGGCTGACAGGAGCCGATCAACAACGTGGGGACCATCGGTGTACTCGCCGCAGGACTCAGGCTAGGCAACCGCTGTGGCGTCGCCGGCGGAGCGGGGCCATTCCCCGAGCAGCAGCCAGCGCCAGAAGCTCACCGGCAGCTGCCGGTCCTGGCGCTGCATCAGCCACAGCACCAGCTGGTAGGCCGGCAGGGTGAAGTCGTAGCGCACCCCCGGCAGATCGGGGAAATGCAGCGTGCAGCGCAGGCTTTCCAGCGGCGCCGGCTCGCCGTGCCAGTGCAGGCTGAACTGGCGGGCGCCGTCCCCCTCCAGCCGCCGCTCCCCATGCCATTCGCCCATCAGCAGCTGTCCCACGGCCGCCTCCAGCAGGAGCTGCTGGGCGACGCCGCCGCAGTAGGGAGCGAACAGGGGCACCAGCGGCTCGAGGATCGCGGCCGCATCGATCGCTGCGGGGTCGATCGGGGCGGGGTCGATTCCGGAGGAGTGCATCGCCGGGGCATCACTGAGTGCCGGATCGCCGGGGGCGGGGGGCAGGCCCGCCCCGGGGGGGGGGGGGGGGGGGGTGTGGAT
>JBFLKL010000196.1:0-13836 GCA_040883175.1 Synechococcaceae cyanobacterium
AATTCGCAACCGCTGAAGCGATATCGCCCGCATGACCGCAGCCGCACCCGCCGCAGCGCCCCATCCCCCCGCCAGCTACGACCGCGCCGACTGGGCCAGCTCCTTCCGCAACGTGGTCAGCGAGCTCAGCGCCGTGCCCCTCACCGCGGCCCGGGGCACCATCCCGCCCGAGCTCAGCGGCTCCCTCTACCGCAATGGACCCGGTCGGCTTGAACGTGGTGGCCGCTGGGTGCACCACCCCTTCGACGGCGACGGCATGATCACGGCCCTGCGCTTCGAGGACGGTCAGGCCAGGCTCAGCAACCGCTTCGTGCGCACCGCCGGCTGGCAGGCCGAGGAGGAGGCCGGCCGTTTCGTCCACCGCGGCGTGTTCGGCACCCAGAAGCCCGGTGGCGTGCTGGCCAACGCCTTCGATCTGCGGCTCAAGAACATCGCCAACACCCACGTGGTGCGTCTGGGCGAGCAGTTGCTGGCCCTGTGGGAGGCGGCCGAACCCCACGCACTCGACCCCGACACCCTGGAGACCCGTGGCATCTGCCTGCTCGATGGGGTGCTGAAGCCGGGCGAAGCCTTCAGCGCCCACCCCCGCTTCGATCCCGGCCATCACGGCGGCAGGCGGATGGTGACCTTCGGCGTCAAGGCAGGCCCCACCAGCACCATCCGGCTGATGGAGTTCGCCGCCGACGATGATCCCGCCGCGGGAGTCCGCGCCGGCCAGCTGCTGGCCGAGCGCCGCGACAGCTTCCGCGGTTTCGCCTTCCTGCACGACTTCGCCATCACTCCCCAGTGGGCGGTGTTCCTGCAGAACGCCATCGCCTTCAACCCCCTTCCCTACGTGTTCGGCCAGAAGGGCGCCGCCCAGTGCCTGGCCTCCAAGCCCGGGGAGGCCGGCCAGTTCTGGCTGATTCCGCGGCCCGGCACCGCCGCCGCCGAGCGCCACCCCCAGCCTCTGCGGGTGCCTGCTCCCGAGGGCTTCGTGTTCCATCACCTCAACGCCTTCGAGGACGCCGCCAGTGGCGAGCTGGTGGTGGATTCCCTCTACTACGCCGATTTCCCCTCGATCGGACCCGACACCGACTTCCGGGAGGTGGACTTCGAGAGCATTCCCGAGGGTCAGCTGCTGCGCTGCCGCATCGATCTCAGCCGCGCCGGGAGCGACCCGGCCGGGGCGGTGCGCCACGACTGGCTGGAGCAGCGCTGCTGCGAGTTCGCCACCGTCCATCCCGCCCGCCAGGGGTTGGAGCCCCGCTTCGCCTGGATGGCCGTGGCCGAGCGGGAACGCGGCAACGATCCGCTGCAGGCGATCGAGAAACTGGATCTGGTGAGCGGCGAGCGCCGGGTCTGGAGCGCCGCTCCCAGGGGGTTCGTGAGCGAGCCGGTGTTCGTTCCCAGGCCCGGCGGCGATCCTGCCGCCGAGGACGACGGCTGGCTGCTCTGTGTGGTGTGGAACGGGGCCCGCTGCGCCAGTGATCTGGTGATCCTCAGGGCCGCCGACATGGGCGAGCAGGCGGTGCTGGAGCTGCCCCTGGCGATTCCCCACGGCCTGCACGGCAGCTGGGTGGCGACGGCCTAGCCCGCCAGCAGCTCCCGCAGCCGCGGTGCCAGGGCCGCCAAAGCCCGGCCGCGGTGGCTGATCCGGCCCTTGAGCCCGCTGTCCATCTCGGCGAAGGTGAGGCCCACCTCCGGCACGAAGAACACCGGGTCGTAGCCGAAGCCGCCCTGCCCCCGCGGCTGCTCGAGGATCGTGCCCGGACACACGCCTTCCACCTCCAGCAGCACGCGGCCGGAGGCATCGGCCAGCGCCAGGGCGGCGGTGAACCGGGCCCGCCGATCGGCTGTGCGCCCTTCGGCCGCTGCGGTTGTCTGAGCCTGGGCGAGTTCACGCAGCAGGCGCTCGATGCGGGCGCTGTCGCTTGCTGCATAGCGCGCCGACTGCACCCCCGGGGCGCCGCCGAGGGCGTCCACGCTCAGACCGGAGTCGTCGGCCAGTGCCCAGCAGCCGGTGGCGTGGGCCACCGCCACCGCCTTGAGGCGGGCGTTCTCGGCGAAGCTGGCCCCGGTCTCCTCCACCGCCAGCCCTTCGGGCTGGGGCCGGACCGTCAGGCCGAGGGGGCTGAGCAGCTGGCCGAACTCGCGCAACTTGCCGGCGTTGCCGCTGGCGATCACCAGCGTCGGGGAGGGTGCGGTCATCTCAGGCTCTGTTCGGTTCAGCAGCCTGCCGGTTCAACAGGCTTCGGCGAGCTGGCGCGCCCAGCCCAGCACCGCGGCCACCCGCTCGGCGCTGGGTGCCTCGCAGTAGAGCCGCAGCAGCGGTTCGGTGCCCGAAAAGCGCAGCATCAGCCAGTGGCTGGGTCCCAGCCGCAGCTTGACGCCGTCGGTGCGGATCACCTCCTGCACCGGCTCCCCGGCCACCTGCTGCGGTGGCGCCTGCGCCAGCCGCTCCTCCAGGCGCCGTCGGGCCGTCATGTCGGCCAACCGCAGGTCGAGGCGGTCGTAGCTGGCGCCGCCGCCGTGGCTCCGCTGCAGGGCATCGAGGCGCTGGCCCAGGGGCAGGCCGCCCTCCACCAGGGCCTCGATCAGCAGCAGGGCTGCGAAGGGGGCATCGCGCTCGGGCAGGTGCATGCCGAAGCCCACGCCCCCTGATTCCTCGCCGCCCACCAGCACCTCTCCGGCGAGCATCTCGGCCGCGATGTACTTGAAGCCCACGGGCTTCTCCAGTACCGGCCGGCCGAGGTCCTCGGCCACCCGCCGCATCAGGTCGGAGCCGCTCACGGTCTTGATCACCGTGCCCGGCAGCCCGCGGGCGCGCGCCAGGTGGTCGATGAACAGGGGCATCAGCAGCTGGGTGCTGCAGAAGCGGCCCTGCTCATCCACGGCGGCGATGCGGTCACCGTCGCCGTCGAAGACGATCCCCATCGCCGGCCTGCCGGCGGCGGTGCTGGCCCGCACCGCGCTGATCAGCTCCTCCACATAGGCCGCCATGGGCTCGGGGGGGTTGCCGCCGAACAGCGGATCGCGCCGGGCCCTGATCTCCCGCAGCACGCCCGCGGCGACCGCGTCGTCTCCCAGCAGGGCCGGCAGCACGCCCGCCGCCGAGCCGTGCATCGGATCCACGATCACCGTGAGCCCGAGCCGCTGCAGCCCCGCCGCCAGGGGGGCGGTCTCGAGCCTGCCCCGCAGTCCGGCCACGTAGGTGCCGAGGGCGTCGAAGCGGTTCTCCGCGCCGGGGTAGGCCGGTGGAACCGGCACGCTGACGCCCCCGGCGGCCAGGCGCGTCTCGACACGCTGGGTGAAGTCGCCCTCCACCGATCCGCCGAAGGGGCCCTTGATCTTCAGGCCCAGCCATTCGGGAGGATTGTGACTGGCGGTGATCACCAGGGCGCCCAGGGCGCCGCGTTCCACCACCGCCCAGCTGGATGCCGGGGTGGGGGTGGCGGAATCGGCCAGCAGCGGCGTCAGGTTCGCTCCCCGCACCGCGCTGCAGATCGCCTCCGCCAGCTCGGGGGCCAGAAAGCGTCGGTCGTAGCCGATCACCACCTCCCGGCTGTCCAGATCCTGGGGAGCGGAGTAGGCGAGCTCGGCGGCAGCGGCCGCCGCCACCGGCAGCAGCCGCTCCACGGTGATGTCCACGCCGAGGATGCCCCGCCAGCCGTCGGTGCCGAAGGCGATCGGACTGGGCGCCAGGGGGAGGGGGGCTGAGGCCATGGACGCCGGCGGCGGAACGGAACGGTGGTCAGCTTGCCCGAGTTCAGGTGCCGCTGGCCAAGGGTTCACCGGCCGGCCAAGGCCTTGGCCCTGGCTCACTAGCGTGCAGCCATGCCCGAGCAGGTGATCACCGACCGGCTGCTGCGCAGCTGGCTGCGCTGCCGGCGCCGCGCCTGGCTCGACCGTCACGGTGATCCAGGCCAACGCCTCTGGACCGCCCACCGTGCCCTGGCCCTCAGCGACCAGGTGCGCAGTTTCCAGAGTCTGCTGGCCACCAGGCCGGGCCACGGTGAGGCCGCCTGCGCCGCCGGGGCGCCCGGCGTGGTGGGCCTGCGCCTCCATGGCGGCGCGGCGGGGGGGCTGCAGCTCCAGGGGCACCCCTCTCTCCTGGAGCGTGTCCCTGGACCGAGCGTGTGGGGGGATCACGCCTACAGGCCCGTGCTGGGCCGTCAGGGCCGCCACCTCACCCGCGAACACCGGCTGCTGCTCACCCTCTGGGGCCGGCTGCTGGCCGAGCGGCAGCGGGCGCCGGTGCCCCAGGCGCTGGCGCTGGCCGGCGCGGGCCGGGACCTGCAGCGTCAGCGGCTGCCCCTGGGCAGCGGCCTCCAGCGTCAGCTGGATGAGGCGCTGGAACGGCTGGCCGGGGATCTGCGCCGTCCGGAGCCGCCGCCCCTGGTGGCCGACCGCAAGAAATGCGTGCTCTGCGGCTGGCGCGGGCTCTGCGATCAGGAAGCCCGTCGCATCGGCCACCTCAGCGAGGTGAGCGGCATCGGCGGTCGACGCCGGGATCTGCTGCTCGAGCAGGGCATCACCAGCCTGAGTGAACTGGCCGCCTGCGATCCTGCGGACCTCGCCGAAGCGCTGGCCGTCCATGGCGAGCAGCACCGCGAGGTTGCCGCCGAGCTGGTGGCCCAGGCACGGGTTCAGGTGGTGGGACGGCCCGAGCGGCGTGAGGCCGGGGCGGTGCCGCCCCTTCCGGAGCTGGCCACCGCCCCGGGGGTGCTGCTCTACGACATCGAATCGGATCCCGACGCCCGCGACGACTTCCTGCATGGCTTCGTGGTGGTGCCGCGGCTGTCGGCGGGGGATGCATTGGCCGCCTGGCCGCGGCAATCCGATCCCAGCTGGCGCTACCAGCCCCTGCTGGCCCTCCAGGAGCACGGCGAAGCGCGGCTGTGGCTGCGGCTGCGCCGCTTCCTGGCCCGCTACCCGGGCTGGCCCCTGCTCCATTTCGGCGAAACCGAGGCGATCGCCCTGCTGCGCCTGGCCCGCCGCCAGGGCGCCGATGGGGCCGAGCTGGAGGCCCTCAGGGCGCGCCTGATCGACGTCCACGCCCGGCTGCGGCGGAACTGGCGCCTGCCCGTGACCAGCTACGGGCTCAAGGCGGTGGCCGCCTGGCTGGGGTTCCGATGGAGCCAGGCCGGGGTGGACGGGGCCCGCTGCCTGCTCTGGTGGCGCCAGTGGCGCCGCGACGGCGGCACCGCCCGGCTGCGGCGCATCTTCACCTACAACCGTGACGACAACCTGGCCACCTGGGCAGTGGTCCGCTGGCTGCTCGATCAGGAGGTCTGAGCTCCCTCCCGCACCGGTGGCATCACGAAACCATCCGGTGTGGAGATTTCCAGCAGGGGTCCGGTGCCGGTGGGGCCGGCCTGCAGCTGCGGCAGCCCCAGGGCCCGGCGGCGCACCAGCGCCAGACCGATCCACTCACCGTTCGCCAGAGCCAGGGCGGAGCTGATCACGCCGAGACGGGTGCCGGCACTCCCGCCCCCCTCGCCGTCGGCAGGCGGGGCCGGGTTCTGCAGCACCTGGCCCAGCGCCGGTGGGGCACTGCCGGCCTGCGCCCGCCAGTGCCAGCGCCGCAGCAGCTGCTTCACGCCGTCGTACGTGGCGAGCTTGGCGAGGGTTTCCTGCCCCACGTAGCAGCCCTTGCTGAGGCTGACGCGATCGGCCAGGCCCAGCTCGAAGGGATTGTGGTCGTCGTTGATCTCCCCGGGCGCCGCCGGCAGGCCCAGCTGGATGCGCCAGCGTTCCTGCCGCTCCGCGCTCAGCGGCTCCCGCTCCGCCCAGGCCGGCGGCAGGGACGCCCCATCGCGCAGCAGCAGGCCCTGCCCCAGGACGCCCTGCCCCAGTTGCCAGCCACCACCGTCGTCCAGCTCCTGCCAGCTGCCCGGCCGGGCCGGGGGCAGGGCTTCGCCGACACCCGGCACCGGTGTGATCAGCCAGCCAGCCCGGGGGGGCTGCAGCCGGACCCGGTCGGCGGGGAACAGCACCCGATCGAGGGCCTGGTGCACCTGCTCGCCGTCACCCGCGGTGACCGCCAGCCAGGCTCCCTCCCCATCCACCAGCACCTCCGCCAGGGCCCGCAGGCGGGCGGTGGGGCTGATGCAGCAGGTGGGGATCCACTGGCCCGGCCGGGCGCCTTCGATGGCGGCGCTGGTCTGGCCGTGCAGCACCCTCAGGCTGTCATTGCCCTCCAGACGGATCAGGCTGGCGGGCTGGCGGATCAGGGCGGGGCGCTCGGGCCGCCAGCTCCAGGGACCGTTCGGGAGTCCGCTCATCGCTCCGGCTCCGCCATCGCGGCGCGGCAGGCCGCCACCTCCTCCAGCTGGAACAGGCTGCGCAGCTCCAGACCCGCCGCCGCCATCGCCTCCAGGCCGCCCTCCTGACGGTCCACGATCGTCACGACCCGGTTCACCCGGTAGCCGGCCTCGCGCAGCTGGTGCACCGCCTGCAGCGATGAACCACCGGTGGTCACCACGTCCTCCAGCACGGTGATGCTGCTGCCGGCTGCTGGCAACGGACCCTCCAGCCAGGCGCCGGTGCCGTGGCCCTTGGCCTGCTTGCGCACGATCAGGGCCTCGAGAGCGCGACCGTCGAGGGCGGCTCGCATGGCCACGGCACTCACCAGCGGATCGGCCCCCAGGGTGAGGCCGGCCACGGCGGCGGCGTCCGCCTCCACCTGCTCGAGCAGCAGCACGCCCAGGAGGGCAAGCCCCTCGCCGCTGAGGCTCACCGGTTTGCAGTTCACGTAGTGGGGGCTGGTGCGGCCCGAGGCCAGGGTGAAGCTGCCGTGGCGATAGGCACGGCCCGCCAGCCGCTCCAGGAGCAGACTGCGCATCGCCGCCGGTTCGCTCGGCAGGGTGAGCCGGGGCTGGGACTCCAGGGACGGCACTGGTGAAACGACGCTGAATTGCCTAGTTTGGGTGAGCAGGTTCCTTGTCGGGCTCATGCCTGAGGTGACCGGCAGATGCCTGCGGTCTGCTTTCTCCGCTTCCCTGGCCCCGCAGTCTCCACTGCGTTCCGATCTGAACCATTGTCCGAGGTCCCGGCCATGTCGACCCTTCTGCGCCCCGGGCCCCTGCTCGGCGCCGCCCTGCCGGCCGTTGCTCTGATGTCCGGCCCTCTGGCTGCCCCTGTCCTGGCAGGGCCGGTGGTCTGCACCACCACCCTCGAGGCCCCACCCGCCTCGGTCGCCGGCGCCTCCCCCGCAGCACCGGTGGAGATCACCCGCTGCGACGCTGTGCAGACGGTGCCCCAGCTGGTTGAGCAGCGTTTCTTCAGCCATACCGCCCCCTTCGCCCGCGGTGTCAGCCTCACCCACCAGATCACCGACCTCTTCGGCATCGCCATGGGTGGTCGCGAGGGCAACCGTGTGATGGGCTTCGGCTTCGCCGACCAGACCATCGTCTGGGACGGCAGCGCCATCGAGAACACCACCAATTTCCTTCTGGATCAGCAGAGCGATCCCATGCCCCTGCGCACCGGAGACATCTCCAGCGGCTTTTCGGGCAGCCTGGGCGCTGCAGCCCAGCCGGTGCGGGTCGAACGGGGCTCGCTCGAGGCTCCTCAGTCGTTCTCCATGCCGAACACCGGCGATACCTGGTCGGCCCCCGTGCGTGGCCTCTGGTGAGAGCCGGGCACCGCAGCCAGCCCTGCCGGGGGTCTAGCAATCTGGTGAATGCAGCGGACTCATAATCCGCCCGAGGCGAGTTCGATCCTCGCGACCCCCATGCCTGTGGCCGGCACGAATGTCGTGATTCTGATTCTGGCCCTGGCGGCTCTGGTCGCCCTGCGGGCCTTCTTCTCCGCCGGCGAGGCTGCCCTGATTCAGCTGCGGCCCAGCAGGGTGAACCAGCTCCTGGAGGCCGGTGCGCCAGGGGCCGCCGCCATCGCCAAGCTCCAGCGTCGTCTGCGCCGGGCCCTGGTGGCTACCCAGCTGGGGTCGGTGCTGGCCCTGGTGGCCTTCGGCTGGGCCGGTCGCGGCCTCGCCGAGCGCCTGACACCGCTGGCCTCCGTCGGCGCGGGCAGCCCGCCCCAGGCCTGGGTGGATCTGGCGGTGTTCCTGGTGATGGTGCTGGTGGCCACCCTGTTCGGGGGGCTGGCGCCCAAGGCCTGGGTGCTGCACAGCCCCGAGCGCTCGGCCCTGCGGCTGGCGCCGCTGCTCGCCGCCCTCAGCCGCAGCCTGGCCCCCCTGCTGGGGCTGGTGGAGCGCCTCGGTGCGCTGCTGCTGCGGCTGCTGGGTCTGCCGCGCAACTGGGATGAACTCGTGCCGGTGCTGTCGGCCGGAGAGCTCGAGACACTGATCGAAACCGGCGGTGTCACCGGTCTGCTGCCCGATGAGCGCAACATCCTCGAGGGGGTGTTCTCCCTGCGGGACACCCGGGTGCGGGAGGTGATGGTGCCCCGCTCCGGCATGGTCACCCTGCCGCTGGAGGTCAGCTTCGCTGAGCTGATGCGGGTTGTGCACGACACCGCCCATGCCCGCTTCCCGGTGATCGGCCGTTCCCTCGACGATGTGCGCGGTCTGCTCGACCTGCGCCACCTGGCCGATCCCATCGCCCGCGGACTGCTGCAGCCCGATTCGCCCCTGGCCCCCTACATCCGGCCGGTGGCCCAGGTGCAGGAGAGCGCCTCGCTGGCGGAGCTGCTGCCGCTGATCCGCAGCGGCCAGCCGCTGCTGGTGGTGGTGGATGAGCACGGCGGCACCGAGGGCCTGGTCACCGTGGCCGATCTCACCAGCGAGATCGTGGGTGAGGAGGAGAATCCCCTCGAGCCCCATGACGGCCTCGTCAGGCTGGCTGAGGGCAGCTGGTCGGTGGCAGGCGACCTGGAGATCTTCGAGCTCAACCGCCAGCTGCCGCTGCCTCTGCCTGAGGCGGAGGACCACCACACCCTGGCCGGCTTCCTGCTCGAACGGCTGCAGCACATCCCCGCCGCCGGCGAAGGCCTGCGCTGGCAGGGGTATCAGTTCCAGATCATGGCCATGGACGGCCCGCGCATCGAGCGGGTGCGGATCGATCGCCCTCCCGAAGCCGCTGCCGACCCTCAGGAGCAGGCGACGGAGTCCGAACACTCAACCGGAGCCTGGTGATCATCGATAATCAAGCCGTCTGCGTGCCGCTGCCATGAACCCGGTCCGCGTGGGGGTCATCGGCATCGGCAACATGGGCTGGCACCACGCCCGGGTGCTCAGCCTGATCAAGGACGCCCAGCTGGTGGGGGTGGCGGATCCGGACCACAGGAGGGGTCAGCTGGCCACCCAGCAGTTCGGCTGTCTCTGGCATCCCTCCCATGGGCCGCTGCTCGAGCAGGTGGACGCGGTGTGCATCGCCGTGCCCACCCTGCTGCACCACCCGGTGGGGCTGGCCTGCCTGCAGGCCGGCAAGCATGTGCTGATCGAGAAGCCGATCGCCGCCAGCCAGGAGGAGGCGGCCGAGCTGATCGCCGCTGCCGAGCATGCCGGCGTGCAGCTGCAGGTGGGCCACATCGAGCGCTTCAACCCCGCCTTCCGGGAGCTGGTGAAGGTGGTGGCCAGCGAGGAGGTGGTGGTGCTGGAGGCCCGGCGCCACAGCCCCAATCCCGAGCGCGCCAACGACGTTTCGGTGGTGCTCGATCTGATGATTCATGACATCGACCTGGTGCTGGAGCTGGCTGGCGCCCCGGTGATGCGGCTGGCCGCTGCGGGGGGGCGCAGCGCCGAAGGGCCGATCGACTACGTGAATGCCACCCTGGCCTTCGCCAACGGCGTGGTGGCCAGCCTCACGGCCAGCAAGATGGCCCACCGCAAGATCCGCAGCCTCAGCGCCCACTGCCGCGCCAGCCTGGTGGAGACCGACTTCCTCAACCGCACCCTGCACATCCACCGACGCTCCCACCAGTCGGTGAGCGCCGACCACGGTGAGCTCGTCTACCGCTCCGACGGTCTGGTGGAGGAGGTGAGCACCACCTCGATCGAGCCCCTCTATGCCGAGCTCACCCATTTCCTGGCCTGTGTGCGCGGGGACGAGTCGCCGGCGGTGGATGGTTTGCAGGCCTCCCGGGCGCTGCTGCTGGCCGACCTGATCGAGCAGTGCGTCGAGCAGCCCCGGCTCTCGATGAATCTGGAACATCCGATCTGATCTGATCTGCTTCAGTTGTCCTGGCTCAACTCCCGCAGCGCCTCGAGCTGCCAGCGCCGGCAGTCGGCCGGGGAGGCCCGGTAGAAGCGGTCCCAGGCGGCGGCCTTGTGCCGTCCATATTCCTCAGCCGGCACCTCCGGGTGACTGCCCTGCCAGCCCACCCGCACGGCATGGCCGATCACCACATCGAGGGCCAGGTCGTCGTCGAAGCGCACCAGCGGATTGGCCTCCACGAAGGCCATCAGCGTGATCAGCGTTTCCGTGCAGAGCTGGCGGTATTCCGGCGCCTCGATCTTGCTGAGCAGGTGCTCCACCAGCGAGGCGAAGTTCCGTTCCCCGGGGGTCTTCTCGCTCAGCAGGGGCTCGCTGGCCAGGCGGTTGCGCTTCTCCAGCTTGTCGCCGATGACGATGCCGCGGCAGTGGTGCAGCAACTCCCACACGCCGGCGTAAAAATCGCGCGGGACCCGCCCCAGGGCGCCGAGACGCATGCGGTGCTGCAGCCAGCACTCGCCCCGGGGCAGGTCCTCCAGCGGGTCCGGAACCGTCCAGCGCACCCGCCCGCTCACATGCAGCTGCTCCTTGCGCTGCAGCGCGGTACGGGCATGGTCCGCATCCAGCAGCACCGCCCGCAGCCGGCGGCGGATCGCGTGGGGGGCCTGGCCGCACAGGGCCTCGAAGGCGTCGATCGAGCTGAGATCGGCCTCCTGGGCGAGTTCACCGGTGAGCAGCAGCAGCAGCTGGCCGAGCTGGAGGGTGAGGCTGCCGCTCAGCAGGCTGGGCTCATGGCGCGCCAGGCCGTCGAGGGCCAGCAGCAGTTCCTGCTGCAGCATCCATTCGCGCCCGTCCTCGCCGCTGAAGCGGCGGATCCTGGCCGCGATCGCGCTGCTGGAGCTCGGGCTCGTGATCAGGGAATCGGCGGTGTAGTTGCGTCCCACCACCACCTGTTTCTGGCGGGCCAGCAGGTCGGTGAGGGCATCCTCCAGCTGGGGATGCACCAGCTGCAGCTGGGCAGCCATGCGTCGCACCCCATCCCAGTCAGCCTCCGCCAGGGCCCGGTGGTACACCTCCTCCACCAGACGGCGCAGGGCCACCGACTGGCCATCCGGGCCCTGCAGCCGCGCATTGCCGCCGAGGCGACGCCCCAGCTGCTCGAGCACCTCGGCCTGCTCCTCGAGCGAGGTGCTGCGCCAGAGCCGTTCGGCCAGGTCGGCGATGCTGAGGTGGTCCCGCTCGAGCTCCAGTTCCTCCGCGGCCGTCAGCGGCGCCTGGCGGGTGCTGGCCTGCAGGGGTGTGTGCGGCGCTGGCGCCGTGGTGCCGGCCACGGCCATGGCGGGCAGCTCCACCCAGCTCGCCCGGTCGGCGAACTCCTCAAGGGTGCCGAGCTGCACGGGCACGTCATCCACCAGACCGGAGTGCAGCTGTCGGGCCAGGGCCAGCAGGGGTTCAGGGCTGGTCCGGAAGGCTCCCTCGGACACCGGGATCAACAGCAGCGGTTCGCCGGGACCGCGCCAGTGGCGCCGCAGCAGGCGGAGTTCCGCCACCACGCTGTCCACCAGCTGCTCCGAATCGTCGGCCAGGTAGAAACTGCCCTCCTCCAGCACCGCCGGCAGGAAGGCCAGCCGCTCCTGTTCCCCTGGGTCCCCCGCCCACCGGTAGAGGCGGGCGGTGGCCAGGGTTCGCATGCTGCTCGAGGGGTGGCCGCTGAGTCCAAGGCTGGGATTGGCGCCCACCCGGGCCAGGCGCTGCGCCAGCGCATCGGAGGGTCCGATGCGAAAGCCCGCCTCGGCGCCATCGCCTGGGCTGCAGGGCAGCTCCTGCTCCCTCAAGCGGGCGGCGATGGCGGGTGTGGCAGGCACCAGCGTCACCAGCACCCGCTCGGCACCCAGAGCGGCCGGGAGGCGCCGGCCGCTGGGGTCGAGGTCGGCCGGTGTGATCAGGCCCGCCAGCAGCAGATCCCCCAGCCAGGTGAGGCTCTGGGTCCAGAGCAGGGGCACGTTGGCATTGGCCACCCGCGGCTGGCTTCCGGGCTGCCGGCGCTCGGCCTCCACGGCCTCCTCGGGCACGAGGTAGAGCTCGGGCAGCAGGGCCACGCCCTCCACCACCAGGCTCACGCTGGCCAGCCGCTGGCGCCACTGGCGGGCCTCCTCCCAGCGCTCCTCGCAGCAGGCCGTGACCAGCTCATAGGCCCAGAACAGCGGCCATTCGCACTCGATGTGCTCGAACTGGGCCAGCTCCTCGCGCTCGTAATGCAGGCGCGTGTGGTCCTCCACCACCGTCTGGTGACCGTCGCGCCGGAAGCGCTTGTAGCCGTAGCCGCCGCTGAGATCCCTGCGGATGCGGGTGCGGGTTCGCTGCGCGAGCTGGGGATCCTCCACGGCCCAGGCCGGGTAGCCGATCACCGACAGGCAGGCCGCATCCGCCTCCTTGCTGGCCGACTCCCGCGGCAGCAGTCCCTGCAGGGCCCGGCGCAGTCGCACGATCGCGTCGTGGGGAATCACCAGGCAGCTGCTGCCATCGCCGTGGGGGCCGTAGAGGTCGAGGCCCTCGAGGGCCTCGAGGGCGGCCTTCACCAGACCGATGGAGCTGGCGTTGCGCTCCGGCAGGCCGTGGTTGCCCTTGTCGCCCCGCTCCCAGATGCCGTAGTCGGCCACCCGGTGGGCCTGGGCCACGTAATACACCAGGTTCTGGATGAAGTCGCGCTCGTGGCTGGAGCGCACCACCACCAGCCCGCCGCGGGTGAGCTGGGCGAGCTGGAGCAGGAACAGCCCCGTGGCGTCGAGCTGCAGGTGACCCCAGCCGTCGTCGGGTACCACCGGGTTGCCGGTGGCGGTGTCGAACTTGGCGTGGATCGCATCCAGCCGGTTGCGGCTGTGCTTGAAGCGCTCCACCTTGGATGCCTGGCGCAGCATGGCGTTCATCAGACCGCGCATCAGCAGCAGCACCCGCTGCTCGAGCTCGAAACTGCGGCGGTTGGCACCGCGCAGGCGCCTGTGGGCCAGGGCCAGTCCCCACACGCACTGGATCGAATAGACGCCATCGCGCACCCAGGCGTCGCCGTAGTTGCCGTGGACGGTGTTGGCCGTGCTGGCCGGCAGCAGGCCGGTGATCGGGTGCTGGCGCGCCAGCACCACCTGCTCGATCTGGCGATCCAGGTCGTCCAGCACGGCCCGGGCCTGGTCAGGGTCGGCCAGGGCCGTGAGGGGCGGTGCACTGGCCATCTCAGGGAGCGAACACCCCATAGATTCTCCACTGCGGCGTCCCGACCCATGGCAGTAACGGCCACCGATGCGGCGCTGCCGCTGCGCAGCCAGGTGCTGGGGGTGCCGGTGGATGTCTGCCCGGACGTGTTCGCGGCGGCCCTGGCCCTGCGCGATCGGGGCGGGGGCCAGATCGTGACCCTCAACGCCGAGATGACGATGGCGGCCCGTTCCGATGGCCGGCTGGGCCGGGCCATCGCCGCCGCCGAGCTGGTGATCCCCGATGGAGCCGGGGTTGTGTGGGCCCTGGGCCGCCGTGGGCTGCGCGTGCGGCGCAGTCCCGGCATCGAGCTGGCCCGCCGGTTGCTGGAGCATGGCGCCGCCCAGCATTGGCGGGTGGCCCTGCTGGGTGCCTCACCGGCGGTGATGGAGCAGCTGCTGCAGCGTCTGCGCGCCGAGATCCCCGCGCTGGAGCCCGTGTTCGCCGCCCACGGCTACCAGCCGGCGGAGGCCTGGCCCGCCCTCGAGGCCCG
>JBFLKL010000021.1:0-6513 GCA_040883175.1 Synechococcaceae cyanobacterium
CCTCCACCTGCCGGTTCTTGAGCTGGTCCGAGGCGTTCTGGCCGGCGACCAGCACCGGCGTGATGGTGTCGTAGACGCCGACGGCGGTGAGCAGGCGCTCGAGCGACAGCTGCGTCCCGGAGCCGGCGCCGCCGACCGCCATCGTGACCCCCTCGAGGTCGGCCAGGCGCGTGATGCCCGAGCCCTCGAGCGTCACGATCTGCGAGACGGCGCTGTAGAGGAAGCCGATGGCCCGCACGTCGTCGTAGGGGCCGCCCTCCTCCGGTTTCCTGGTTCAGAACGGGGTGCAGAGCCGGGATGTCACGCGCTGCTACCTCGCCCATCTGTTCCCGGCTCAGGGCCGCTTCCGCTCCGGTTGAACCGGGTGGGGCTGGCGCCGCTGCATGACCGGTGCCGGGAACAGCTGGCGGTAGGCCGCCACCAGGATGCAGGCGGACAACGGCAGCGTTGCCACCAGTCCCACCAGCAGCAGCAGGACGCCAGCCAGCGCCACCAGGCCCAGCAGCAGCGTCAGACCCAGCGCCTGCAGCCAGTGGGGATCGACTGCTGCACGGCCTTGCCGGAATGCCTCGATCGGTCCATGGCCCCCCAGCACGCTCAGGGGCAGGCTGAGGAGCTGATCCGTGACCACATAGACCACCGCGGCCGCGCCCGCCAGAAGCGGCAGCGCCACCAGCACCGGCTGCAGCAGGGCCAGCAGCCAGGCACTGGCCTGGGCCAGGCGAAAGATCACGGCCAGCACCACAAGCACCAGGGCCAGGGTGCCTCCGGCGCGCACCACTGCCCGGCCATCCAGTCGCAACAGATCCATCAGGTGTGGCCGCTGCCGTTCCAGGGCGGTGTTCGCGCCCTGCAGCAGTCCAACCACCAGCCAGAGGTTGGTGAACAGGTAGGCGAGCCAGGAGATCAGGAAGCCCCCCTGCGCCAGCTGGTCGGTCTGGCCGTAGATATTGACGATGCGCTCACCGTTGAAGCGGATGGCCAGCTGGCAGAGCACATTCAGGCCGCCCACCACCATGGTGAACGGGATCAGGGTCATGCTGCCGTGGCGGAACCCTTCCCAGCCCTCCTCCAGCGCGCGGCGGATGGCGATCGGCGGAGGTGGGGGGGAGGGGCCCCGCATCAGCCCTCCAGCAGGCTCAGGATCCGCTGGGCGCTGCTGTCCGGAACGGGGAGGATCGAAAGGCGGTTGCCCCGTCGCACCACACCCAGCTCCTCCGGACTGAAGGTCTCCCTCAGGGTCTCCAGCGACAGCATGCGGGGGAACTGGCACAGGAAGCGCAGGCGCACACAGTCCCAGCGGGGATTGTCCCGGGTGGAGGCCGGGTCGTGATATCTGGAGCTGGGATCGAACTGAGTGGGATCGACAAGTCCTGTCTCCACCACCTCCATCAGTCCCACGATCCCCGGTGGCTTGGCGTTGGAGTGATAGAAGAACGCCTGATCTCCCACGGCCATGCTGCGCATGAAGTTGCGCGCCTGGTAGTTGCGGATTCCATCCCAGAGCGTGGTCTGTTCCCGTCGGAGGTGCTCGATGCCGTACACCTCCGGCTCGCTCTTCATCAGCCAGTAGGCCATTGTCGAAGCCCGCTTCCCTGGAAGGATGGTAAGGAGCGGGTCCGGCTGACGCCCGCCGGTCAGGCCCGGGTCAGAGCTTGGCCACCAGCCGGCGGAAATGCTCTCCCCGGGCCTCGAAATCGGGGTACTGGTCGAAGCTGGCGCAGGCCGGAGACAGCAGCACCGCGGCGCAGTCCAGATCGTGGGCCAGCCTTGCCGCCAGGGGCACCGCCTGCTCCAGCCCCGGGCAGGTTTGGCAGTGGCCGACGTAGCCGTGCTCCCGGAGCAGTCCCTGGAAGTGTGCCTGAGCTTCCCCGTAGAGCACCACGGCCCGGGCGGCTTGGCTGAGGGAACGCACCCAGGCGCCGGCCTCGCCGATCTTGGCCTGGCCGCCGGCAAGCACCACCAGGGGGCCCCCCAGGGCGTTGAGGGCCACCTCGGCGGCGTCGTAGTTGGTGGCCTTGCTGTCGTTGTAGAAGCGCACCTGCTGCCAGGTGCGGATGTGCTCGAGGCGGTGGGGAACGCCCGGGAACCGACGCAGGGCTCCTTCCATGGTGGGACCGTCGAGGCCCGCTTCCAGCCCTGCCGCCACAGCCAGCAGCATGTTCTGGCGGTTGTGTGAACCCGGCATCGCCAGGGCATCGGCGGCCATGAGATCGCAGCACTCGCCTCCCTGCGCATGCCACACCCGCCCCGCCTCGATCCAGAGCGATGGGGCGATGCCAGGGGCCAGCTCCAGCCGCGGCCCTGCCGTCACCCAGGTGGCCTGATCCCAGCTCGCCGCCCTGGCCCGCAGATCGGGGTCGTCGCCGTTCAGCACCCGGACGGCACTGCGTTCCAGCAGCCGGCGTTTGATGCTGCGGTAACGATCCAGCGTGCCGTGGCGCTCGAGATGGTCGGGGGTGAGGGTGGTCCAGATCCCAATCCGCGGGGCCACGGCAGCCGAGGCCTCGATCTGGTAGCTGCTGAGCTCCACCACAAGCCACTGGGGAAGCCCCTGCGCGCAGTGGCGGCGCTCCAGGACGGTTTCAGCCACGGATCGCCCCACGTTGCCTGCCATGGCGGCATCCCTGCCGGCGCTGTGCAGCAGGTGGTGCACCAGATGGGTGACGGTGGTTTTGCCGTTGGTGCCGGTGATGCCGATCCAGGGGACCGGGCGACTGGCCTGCCAGGCGGGCTCCACTTCCCCCTGCACGGTGATGCCCCGGGCGCGCAGGGTCTCGAACACCGGATGGTCCCAGCGGATGCCGGGACTCACGATCACCCGCCCGAGATCGGACCCGACGGCCAGGATGGTGTCGACATCGAGGCTGCAGTTCAGCTGAACGTCGATGCCCAGCCGCCGGAGATCCGCCGCCTGCCCCTCGAGTTCCTTGTTGCCGCGGCTCTCCATCACCACCACCCGCTCGCCGAGGGACCGCAGCAGCCGGGCGGCCCCGATGCCCGAGCGCCCCATGCCGATCACCACGGCCAGAGATGCTGGCCCGGGCTCTGAACACACCGGGGAGTTCTGGAGTAAGGGGGTGACGGCAACGGAAGAATCTCGGGTGCCGGACATGGCTGGGCAGAATCTTCCGCTGGTTGTTGAAGTGGGCGATACTGGAATCGAACCAGTGACTCCTACCGTGTCAAGGTAGTGCTCTACCTCTGAGCTAATCGCCCCCGTGATGAAATCCTGGGGATGGATGATGGCTTCAAGTGATGCATCGGGCCGATCCTCCGGGATGAACCTTCGGGTTCGGGTTGAAACCCTCTGTGCCGTCAGCTACCCGCCATCAGGGATCTGAACATGATCCTGGGCAGGACGTGCTCAGGAGTTCAGGAAAAGCTAGCAGCCCGTCCCACCCGAATCCTGCGGCCGTGACCGCCGGATCCAGTGGCCGCCGCCAGGGAGTCGCCCAGCGACGCTGCAGCTCAACGTGGCACAGCGACGCCCCAGCTCGATGTCGCTCAGCGACGCTCCAGCTCGATGCGCCAGCGCTGGCGCTTGGTGGGGGCGATGGTGAGCACCGCCAGTTCACCACGGTCCGCCATCTGCACCCGGTCGCCTGGCTCCAGCTCCCGGCTTGCCCGGGTGCTCACGCTCCAGTTCACCCGCACCTGGCCCGTGCGGATCAGCTCGGCCATGCGGGTCCGCGACATCCCGAAGCCAGCGCTGGCCACGGCATCGAGGCGGCAGGAGGCCTCCACGCTGTGCCAGCGCCGCGGTTGCCGCCGGGCCGGAAACTGCAGCGCCTCCAGGGGCCTGGCCTGCAGCTGCACATCGACGCTGCGCACCCGGCCCTGGCGGCCATCCAGGCTCCGGGCCGCCGCACTGGTGAGCACCCCCTGGCCGCCGCGGTCGCCACGCATCCACAGATCGCCGATCGTGTCGGGTGCGGCGCCGAGGTTCAGCAGGGCCTGGCGCAGGTCGGCCGGCTCGGCCGGATCGAACAGAAAGTTGCCGCTGATCTCGAGACCGCCCAGATCGGCCGGCAGTGCCCGGGGATCCAGCCCGCTCTCGCGCCGCAGCAGCACCAGGCGCTGCCGTTCCGCGCCTGGATATCCACCCTCGCCATGGAGGTCGAGTTCGGCCAGGGCTGCCAGGCGTTGCAGGGCTTCTTCGCGGTCAGCGGGATCGAGGAAGCCCGTCCAGCAGGGCTCCCAGGTGCGCAGGGCCGTGTCGGCCGCATCCAGCACGGTGCCGAGGGCGGCTGGATGACGACAGCCTTCGAGCAGTTCCCCGCGGGGCAGCATCAGCCGTCGCCCAGGCGCACGACCGCCTGGGGACGGGCCTGCTGGAAGGTGCTCCAGGGCATGTCGGCACCCGCGGCGGTTTCCACCAGCAGCAGCCAGCTGCCTTCGGCCACGCGGTTGCGCAGGCTGCGCACGCGGTCGTCCAGGTCGGACCGCACGCTGGCGGCGGCGGCGAAGCTGCCCATCCAGCCGGATCCCAGCCCCAGCAGGCCGCCGATCAGATGCTGACTCCAGTCACCGGCGAAGGCGAACGTATCGAGGTCGGTGATGTAGGTGAAGGTGAGGCCGGCGAAGAAGCCGAAGGGGATCAGCCAGCGGGCCATGGAGCGCTGCCTTCGCTGCCGGGCCGCCGCCGGATTGAGAGGTTCCACCTCCTCCATGGGCGTTTCGCCTGCTCCCACCGCCAGCAACCGGGCCAGGGGGGGCTGGAGGGCGGCGAGTCGATCGCGCAGCTGATGCAGACGCTTCAGATCGTCGACCACCACCACCACACTCGTCACACCGATCCCCGTTCAAGCGGTTGCTGGATGATTCTGGCCGCTGAGCGGAAGGGACTGCCGTTCATCCCCGTCACTACACTGCACCTCCGGCCGAACAACACCCGCCGGGCATGACCAAGGTTCTCGTTTCGGATCCCATCGACCAGGCGGGGATCGACATCCTCTCCCAGGTGGCCACGGTGGATGTGCGCACCGGCCTGGGGGCCGATGAGCTGCGCGCCACCATCGGCGACTACGAAGCTCTGATGATCCGCTCCGGCACGACGGTGACCGCTGAGATCATCGAGGCGGCCGACAGGCTGCGGATCATCGGCCGTGCCGGCGTGGGCGTCGACAATGTCGATGTGCCCGCCGCCACCCGGCGTGGTGTGCTGGTGGTGAATTCGCCTGAAGGCAACACCATCGCCGCCGCCGAGCATGCCCTGGCGCTGATGCTGTCGCTCTCCCGCCATGTGCCCCACGCCCACGCCAGCACCATGGCCGGCGGCTGGGACCGCAAGACCTATGTGGGCAACGAGCTCTACAAGAAGAAGCTCGGCGTGGTCGGTCTGGGCAAGATCGGCTCCCACGTGGCCCGGGTCGCCAAGGCGATGGGCATGGAGCTGCTGGCCTACGACCCCTTCGTGTCGGAGGAGCGGGCCCAGAGCATGCAGGTGAAGCTTCTCCCTCTGCCCGACCTGTTCGCCCAGGCCGACTACATCACCCTGCACCTGCCGCGCACGCCCGACACCGAGAACCTGGTGAACGCGGAGATGCTGCGCACCATGAAGCCCACGGCGCGCCTGGTGAACTGCGCCCGTGGCGGCATCGTCGATGAGGCGGCCCTCGCCGAGGCGGTGGAGGCCGGTGTGATCGCCGGTGCCGCCCTCGATGTGTACGCCAAGGAGCCCCTGGGGGCCGATTCACCCCTGCGGGCGGTGAGGGAGCGCCTGGTGCTCACCCCCCACCTCGGCGCCAGCACCGCGGAGGCCCAGGAGAACGTGGCCATCGATGTGGCCGAGCAGATCCGGGACGTGCTGCTGGGGCTGCCGGCCCGCAGCGCCGTGAACATCCCCGGCCTCAATGCCGAGGTGATGGAGCAGCTCAAGCCCCATCTGCAGCTGGCGGAGACCCTGGGCCAGCTGCTCAGCCAGCTGGCCGGCGGC
The DNA here is from genome assembly GCA_040883175.1 of Synechococcaceae cyanobacterium. Lineage (GTDB taxonomy): Bacteria > Cyanobacteriota > Cyanobacteriia > PCC-6307 > Cyanobiaceae > NIES-981. Next base: position 5,939 of record JBFLKL010000021.1, read on the forward strand.
CAGATCAGCGAGCTGGAGGTGCGGCTGCAGGGCGAGTTTGCGGCCCACCCCGCCCAGCCGCTTGTGGTGGCCGTGCTCAAGGGCGTGCTCTCCACCGCCCTCGGCGACGCGATCAACTACGTGAACGCCAGTCTCGAGGCCAAGGACCGCGGCATCCATGTGCTGGAGGTGAAGGACGCCGCCGCCCGCGACTTCGCCAGCGGCTCCCTGGAGCTCCGCTCCCGCAGCAGCAAGGGCAACCACAGTGTCAGTGGAGCGGTGTTCGGCGATGGGGACCTGCGCGTCACCGCCATCGATGAGTTCCCCGTGTCCGTCAGCCCCAGCCGGCACATGCTGTTCACCCGCCACCGCGACATGCCCGGGATCATCGGCCGCATCGGCTCGGTGCTCGGCGAGCACAACGTCAACATCGCCTCGATGCAGGTGGGTCGCCGGATCGTGCGCGGGGATGCCGTGATGGTGCTCAGCCTCGACGATCCGATCCCCGCCAGCCTCCTGGACACCATTCACCGGATCGATGGCATTCAGGAAGCCCACCCGGTGACCCTGCTCTGACCTCCTGCGGCCCGCCGGGC
>JBFLKL010000197.1:0-14305 GCA_040883175.1 Synechococcaceae cyanobacterium
CACCCCGCAAGTCCAGGCGGCGAGCAGCGTCAGCCCGGCGCTGCCCAGGGGCGCCGCACCGCGGGTGCTGGTGCTGGTGGACCGGGAGGATGGGCCGGCCGAGACGCTCTCCCTGCTGGCCAGCCTGGTGCCCAGCTCTCTGGAGCCCGGCCAGCTGCGCGAGCACAGCCTGCCGCTGCGCTGGGCGCCGCAGCAGCTCTACACCATTCGCTACGGCTGGCTGGGTGCGTCGGCCGGGGCCGAGGATGGGCCCAGCCCTCCCCTGCCGCCCCGATGATCCGTTCCCGCGCCGCCGTGGCCTGGGCTCCCGGTGAGCCCCTGGAGGTCACCGAGATCGACGTGGCACCGCCACGTGAGGGGGAGGTGCTGCTGCGGGTGGTGGCCAGCGGCGTGTGCCACACCGACGCCTTCACCCTCTCGGGCGCCGATCCGGAGGGCCTGTTCCCGGCGGTACTGGGCCATGAAGGCGGTGCAATCGTGGAGGAGGTGGGCCCCGGCGTCACCTCCGTGGCCGTGGGCGACCACGTGATCCCCCTCTACACACCCGAGTGCGGCAGCTGCAGGTTCTGCCGCTCCGGCAAGACCAACCTCTGCCAGGCGATCCGCACCACCCAGGGCCGGGGCCTGATGCCCGACGGCACCAGCCGCTTCTCCAGGGACGGCCGCATGCTGCACCACTACATGGGCACCTCCACCTTCTCGGAATACACGGTGCTGCCGGAGATCGCCGTGGCCAGGATCAACAGGCAGGCCCCCCTGGAGAAGGTGTGTCTGCTGGGCTGCGGCGTCACCACCGGCATCGGCGCCGTGCGCAACACCGCCAAGGTGGAGCCGGGCAGCACTGTGGCCGTGTTCGGACTGGGGGGCATCGGCCTGGCGGTGGTGATCGGCGCGGTGATGGCCGGGGCGTCGCGGATCATCGGGATTGATGTGAACCCCGGGAAATTCGCCATCGCCCGGCAGCTCGGCGCCAGCGACTGCATCAACCCCCGCGACTTCGACGCGCCGATCCAGCAGGTGGTGATCGATGCCACCGACGGCGGCGTTGACTATTCCTTCGAGTGCATCGGCAACGTGGAGGTGATGCGTGCCGCCCTGGAGAGCTGCCACAAGGGCTGGGGCGAATCGACGATCATCGGCGTGGCCGGCGCCGGCCAGGAGATCAGCACCCGCCCCTTCCAGCTGGTCACCGGACGGGTGTGGCGGGGCTCCGCCTTCGGCGGGGTGCGCGGCCGCAGCGAACTGCCCGGCTTCGTGGAGGAGTTCCAGCAGGGCCTGATTCCGCTCGACACCTTCATCACCCACACGATGGGGCTCGAGCAGATCAACCACGCCTTCGAGCTGATGCACGAGGGCCGGAGCATCCGCTCGGTGATCCACTTCTGATGGCGCCTGATCAGCCGGCATCCATGGGTGCGCTCGAACTGCTTGCGGAACACCGCTGCTTCAACGGCGTGCAGCGCCGCTACCGTCACCACTCCCGCACCCTGCACTGTCCGATGGCACTGGGGGTGTTCCTGCCCGCGGCGGCCCTGGGCGACGCCGGAGCAGGGGGCAAGCCCGTGCCGGCGCTGTGGTGGTTGTCGGGGCTCACCTGCAGCGACGAGAACTTCATCCAGAAGGCCGGCGCCCAGCGTCTGGCGGCGGAGCTGGGGCTGGCCCTGATTGCCCCGGACACCAGCCCCCGAGGGGCGGCGGTGCCGGATGATCCCGACGGGGCATGGGACTTCGGCCATGGCGCCGGCTTCTACGTGGATGCCACGGAAGAACCCTGGGCGCGCCACTACCGCATGCACACCTATGTGGTGGAGGAGCTGCCGGCGCTGCTGGAGGATGCACTGCCCCTCGATCCGGCACGCCGCGGCATCAGCGGCCACTCGATGGGCGGGCACGGCGCCCTGGTGGCCGCCATGCGCCATCCGGGCCGCTACCGGTCGGTGTCGGCGTTCGCGCCGATCAGCCAGCCCAGCCGCTGCCCCTGGGGCCGCAAGGCCTTCGGCCACCTGCTCGGGCCCAGCCCCCGGACCTGGCAGGCCTGGGATGCCAGTGCCCTGCTGACCGGTGGCCAGGGCCCGGTCGGGCCCGATGGCGCCGCCCTGCCGCTGCTGGTGGATCAGGGCCTGGCCGATGCCTTCCTGGAGGAGCAACTCCGGCCCGCAGCCCTGGAGGCGGCGGCCGACGCCAGCGGCCACCCGCTGGTGCTGCGGCGTCAGGCGGGCTACGACCACAGCTACTTCTTCGTGGCCAGCTTCATCGACGACCACCTGCGTCACCATGCCGCCGCCCTGCTCGGAGCTGCGCCTTAGCCTGGCCCGATGGCACCCATGGCAGCCCTCACCTCCTCCGGCGCCGACGCGGCGATCGAGGCCACGGAGCACTTCGACCTGATCGTGGTGGGCGCCGGCCACGCCGGCTGTGAGGCCGCCATCACCGCGGCGCGGCTGGGCCTGCAGACAGCCCTGTTCACCCTGAATCTGGATCGCATCGCCTGGCAGCCCTGCAACCCGGCGGTGGGCGGGCCGGCCAAGAGCCAGCTGGTGCATGAGGTGGATGCCCTCGGCGGGGTGATCGGCCGGCTCGCCGATGCCACCGCGCTGCAGAAGCGGGTGCTCAACGCCAGCCGCGGCCCGGCCGTGTGGGCCCTGCGCGCCCAGACCGACAAGCGCCACTACACCCGCCAGATGCTGCAGCTGCTGCAGCACACCCCCAACCTGGCCCTGCGCGAGGCCATGGTGACGGGCCTGGTGGTCGACGGTGAAAGCGACGGCGGCGGCAACCGCTGGGAACCAGGCCAGGGCCCCGCTGCCCGCATCACCGGCGTGCGCACCTACTTCGGCAGTGTCTACGCCGCCCCAGCGGTGGTGCTCACCACCGGCACCTTTCTGGGGGGCCGGATCTGGGTGGGCAACCAGTCCATGAGCGCCGGCCGAGCCGGCGAGCAGGCGGCCGAGGGGCTCACCGAGGCGCTCCGGCAGCTGGGTTTCCAGCTGGACCGCCTCAAGACCGGCACCCCGGCACGGGTGGACCGGCGCAGCATCGCCCTCGACCAGCTCGAGGAGCAGCCCAGCGACGCCGCCGACCGCTTCTTCTCCTTCGATCCGACGGCCTGGGTGAGCGGCGCGCCGATGAGCTGCCACATCACCCGCACCACCGCCGCCACCCACCAGCTGATCAGGGACAACCTGCACCTCACCCCGATCTACGGCGGCTTCATCGACAGCAAGGGGCCCCGCTACTGCCCCTCGATCGAGGACAAGATCGTGCGTTTCGCCGACAAGGAGAGCCACCAGATCTTCCTGGAGCCCGAGGGGCGGGACACGCCGGAGATCTACGTGCAGGGCTTCTCCACCGGCCTGCCGGAGCGGCTGCAGCTGGAGCTGCTGCGCACCCTGCCGGGGCTGGAGCGCTGCGTGATGCTGCGGCCCGCCTACGCCGTGGACTACGACTACCTTCCCGCCACCCAGCTCCGACCATCCCTGGAAACCAAGCGGGTGGCGGGGCTGTTCGCCGCCGGCCAGCTCAACGGCACCACCGGCTACGAGGAGGCCGCCGCCCAGGGCCTGGTGGCCGGCCTCAACGCCGCCCGGCTGCTGCGCGGCCAGGCGCCGGTGCACTTCCCGCGGGAGGGCAGCTACATCGGCACGATGATCGACGATCTGATCAGCAAGGACCTGCGCGAGCCCTACCGGGTGCTGACCAGCCGCAGCGAATACCGGCTGGTGCTGCGCGGTGACAACGCCGACCGCCGCCTCACTCCCCTGGGCCGGGAGCTGGGGCTGATCGACGAGCGGCGCTGGCGGATCTACACCGCCAAGCAGGAGGCGATCGAGGCCGAGAAGCGACGGCTGGCCGCGGTGCGACTCAGGGCGAGCGACCCTGCCGCCGCCGCGGTGCAGGAGGACACCGGTGCGGCGATCAAGGGCTCGATCACCCTGGCTGACCTGCTGCGCCGGCCGGGCTTCCACAGCGTCGATCTGTTGCGCCACGGCCTGGCCGACCCCGCCCTGCCCACCGACGTGCGCGAGGGCGCGGAGATCGACATCAAGTACAGCGGCTACCTGGCCCGGCAGCAGCAGCAGATCGAACGGGTGAAGCAGCAGGAGCATCGCCCCATCCCCGCGGATCTCGACTACGGCGCCATCGGCACCCTCTCCCGCGAGTCCCGGGAGCGGCTCAGCGCTGTGCGGCCCATCAGTCTGGGCCAGGCAGCCCGGCTGCCCGGCGTCAGCCCCGCCGATGTCACCGCCCTGATGCTGTGGCTGGAGGTCAGCAGGCGGAGCGCTCAGGCCGAGGGCCTGGCACCGGCGGAGCCAGCGGCTGAGACGGCGAGGGTCTGAGCGGGGAGGGTCGCCGCCATCACGATTCAGAACCGCGGCGGGGCCAGGGCACACCCGTGCTGAGGGGTGAGTCGCTTCACCGGCCCGTCATCGACGCCTGAGCAGGATGCTGCGTGTGCGGACGTAGAGCTTCTCCATGGAGAGACCGATCGCGCCGATCGGATGGGTCCGGCGCCAGGCGTGTCGACTCAGCAGAACCGGTGAGGCAGCGGCGGAAACGGCCTCCCCGTGGTGAGCGACGACAAGGTCAGTGATCACCGCGAACAGATGCTCGGAGTGGAGCACACGGCGACGCGCCTCTTCAATGGCACCCCGCCGTGCCGCCCACAGGTTGGAGCTGATGGCTGAGCGCATCACCGCAACCGCCTGGCGGGGATTGGACAGGCAGATGGGGACAAAACTATCCGCCGGAAAATAGTCAGCCGCATTCGGCGCACCGGCGTAGAACGGCAGGCACCGGCCGAGAAAGGCATCGGTGAGTTTTTCCGTGATGTGATGGGGAGCAAGATGGTTCTCGATCGCCAGGTGATAGCAGAAGCGATCCAGAGCCACGGCTTTGTCCGGCGCCGGCTGCGCGCCGCTGCCGAAGATCTGGAGTTCCGGCATCAGTGCCTGCACCTGCTGGAGAAAGGCGTAGCGCTGGGCATGGTTGGTGAACCACTGACGCTTGCGCGAGGCCATCACCGAGACCGCTGGCAGCTTGCTGGTACCGACAGGCCCCCGCACCAGGTCGCGGCGGGCGATCCGGCGCTGGCCGTCACTGCCATAGAACCAGTGGTTGACAGCCGATCGATGGTGGCGGCGCGGGTGAGGCAGGGCCCAGGCTGGCTGGGTGGTCAGCACATGGCCGAACTGGGCTGCATAAGCCCTGCCGTAGGCCTTGATCGATTCCGGCTCCGTTGTCACCAGAATGGTGCGCTGGGGAGGGCAGCACACGGGGGAGACGCTGGCCCGAGCCCTGCCCGCGGAACCAGGTGGTATGTCGTCGTAGACAACCAGCCAGTCATAGGCCTTAGCGGAAGGATCAAAGCGAAACTGACAGCCTCCCCAACGACCATCTTCTCCCGGGAAGTAGCGCGTCCACTCGCCGGAATCAAATCGGCTCAGAAACAGGACCGTGATCATCTTGTGGAGAGAGTCGAGACGCTAGAACCCCAAAGCCGACAGCGAGAAAGTAGAAGGTGAAGAACACCTGATCAGAGCCATAGAAGTTCTTCTGGGTTCCGAGAGGAAACCAGAGCAGCAGGAAGCCAAGCAGCCCAGCGAGAGCAAAGCCATCCGGCAGCAGCAGATGATGGCGATAGTGCCAGAATTTCCTGCACACATAGAGGTAATAAGCCAGAAAGGCAAGCACACCCACGATTCCCGTACCCAGGGCTATCTCAAGCAACACCTGGTGCGCATGCATGACCTGCAGCCCGTTGCGGGCATGCCAGGTATCGGGAGACAACAGGCTGCGCATGGCGGGCCTGAACTGGTTGGGACCGATGCCAAACAGCCAGTGGGAGCTGATCAGTTGCCAGGCCGGCTCCCAGATCTCCAGACGCCATGTGAGTGCTTCATTGAGCGAGTCGTAATCGGGGTCCCTGATCACAACCAAGGTCTGTTCGAAGCGGCTGCGGAAACTCGCATTGAATCGATGCAGAGCCGAGACCAGCCCGGCCAGGAGCACGGGCATGCCGATCAGCACTCCCAGGCGCCGGGTCCGGGGCAGCTGCAGCGCCAGCAGCAGCGCCAGCGCCGCCAGCAGCAGGCCGTAGCTCAGCATGGCGTTGCGACTGCCGGCGGTGAGGGTGATGATCCCAGCGGCGATGAGCACACAGGCCGACGCCAGGCGGCCCCGGGGCCGGTGCAGGCACCAGATGGCAGGGAAAGCCGAGAAATAGGGAATGTAGTAGCCGAATGTCAGCGGGTTGGCGAAGAAGATACCCACTCTGGCCGGCTCGCCGGGGCGTTGATTGAGTGGCACACCAAACAGGTCGCGCCCGAAGGTCAGCTGCACGATTCCATCCAGCAGCCAGAACATCACGGTGAAGCTGATCAGCATTCCGGCCACCTGCACCACCCGAGGCGAGCTTTTCAGCAGGTGGGCGGTGGCCAGGGAGAACAGACAGCCGACCAGAATCGTCAGCAATTTGCGGATCCAGAGGGTTTCGAACTCCAGCCCCGTCAGCGGCAGGGCCAGGATGGTGACCAGGGGCGGCCCGGCGATGGCCAGTGATGCCCACAGCAGGGGGCGAGGGAAACGCAGCGGAGTGAAGCCGCTGCGGCTGAACGCAGCGACCAGAAGGATCAGGACAAAAAACAGGGTGTAGACACGGGAGAAGGGAAAGGTCACCACGGGGGCGGCAACCAGGATTCCTTTCGCTGTCTCACGCCAGTCCGGAGGAAGTGCCGCGGAAAACCGAATCATTCGTGGTCGGAAGGGAGGGGCCAGTGGTCCTGAATCCAGGGTGCCGGACGGCAGCCGTGATGGGGCTTCCTGCCACGAAACCCCTGAATCGCCTGGTCGGGATCCGGAACTCCGTGGAACACCAGGACGCGACAGTCCCGGGGAGGCCGTGGCGTGCGCAGATGGTTCAGGGGGAACAGGGGGCGGCAATGGCGTTTGTAGCTGCGTACCCAGGAATCCGGCCACCAGGTGACCTGGCCCATGGCATGGGTCATGAACGCCTGCTCAGTGTTGTAGACACTGCGGTCTTCGGCCTCAGCGATCTGATCGAGGAAGGTATCCACGACGGCCTGCGATCCCCCTGCTTCGAAGCGGAAGACCGAGGAATTGCCGATCGGCGGTCGATGTCCCAACAGGGCACGGGAGCCCGCGGACCAGTTGTGAATCATGCAGTACTCACCGGGGTGGTAATCAAAAAAGACATCCAGCCCCGCCATGATCACCACATCGAGATCAAGAAACAGGGTGGGACCCTTCAATCCACCAAAGCCATCCGCCATCAGCAGCAGCTTCACCAGGATGTCCGGCCAGCCCCTTCGGACGCCAGGATTGTCTGGGAAGGGGATGGGCCGCACGTCGGCTCCCAGGCCGCGGGGATCATCGGTGACGCAGTGGATCTGGTGGGGGCGCCGCAGATGACGGGTCACGCCTGCGGCAAGATTGTTGACGTAGTGGACCCCATAGCGAGTTCCCCATTTCAGGCAGATCACATTCACAGGTGTGCCTGCGGCGGCTTCGGACGTTCGGCTCATGGGGTCAGGCGCGGAAATAGCGACCGTTGCGATGAGCCTCAGGGATGGCGTTCCGGGTATCCACCAGCACAGCCTGATAGGCCGAGAAATCAATCAGGCGATAGGGATCATGGGCTGTTGACAGGAGGATCAGGTCATAGTCGTCGCTGATGGCTTCGACTGAACGACGACCCGCGAAAGCGGGATGCTCCCGGGTGCGGGGAATCACCGGCAGGTGGGGATCGTGAAAATGCACCTGGGCACCGAGCTGCTCCAGGCGCTCCATCAGCACATAGGTAGGCGATTCTCGATCATCATCCACGTTTGCCTTGTAGGCCAGTCCCAGTATCAGAATCCGGGATCCCCTCACCGGCAGACCCTGACCATTGAGCGCCCTGAACACCGTCTGGATCACATAATCGGGCATGCCCGTATTGATCTCACCCGCCAACTCGATGAAGCGGGTATGCTGACCATACTGCCGGGCTTTCCAGGTGAGATAGAAAGGATCAATGGGGATGCAATGCCCCCCCAGTCCGGGCCCCGGGTAAAAGGGCATGAATCCAAACGGCTTGGTACTGGCGGCTTCGATCACCTCCCAGATATCAATATCCATGGCCCCGTACACCAGCTTGAGCTCATTGACCAGAGCGATATTCACCGAGCGGTAGATGTTCTCCAGCAACTTGGCGGCTTCGGCCACCCGCGCTGACGAGACGGGGACCAGATTGGCAATGGCCTGGCGATACACGGCCAGGGCCCGATCGCGACAGGCGGGAGTCAGACCGCCGACCAGCTTGGGGACAGTCTCCACATGGCTGGATGGATTTCCAGGATCTTCCCGCTCCGGTGAGAAGGCAAGATGAAAGTCCCGGCCAGCCACCAGACCGGAGGCCTGCTCGAGGACGGATCGCAGTTCACCATCGGTGGTGCCCGGATAGGTGGTGGACTCGAGCACCACAACCGATCCCGGCCTGAGGTGGGGAGCCAGTTGCCGCGCCGACGCCAGCACGTAGCTGAGATCGGGCTCCCGGGCGGGGCTGAGAGGGGTGGGCAGGCAGAGCAGGACAGCTTCACAGTCGGCCACGCCCGCCATGTCCGTCGTGGGCCGGAGGCGGCCACTGGCCACCGCTTCAGCCACGCGGGACCGGGGAATGTGGCGGATGTAGGTCTCACCGGCACGCAGCCGTTCCACCTTCACGGCGTCCACGTCGATGCCCACGACGGTCACACCCTGGCGGGCAAATTGCAGGGCCAGGGGGAGACCGACATAGCCCAAGCCGACCACGGCAACGGTCGCTGGGGATTCGTCAGACAGCGGGAGGCTCAAGTGGAAGGCCCGATCCAACAGGGTTTCGGTGAGCTCATGACGTCTCCAGGAGCTCCCGGTAGACGGCCAGCGTACCGCTGGCCATCTGCTCGAGGGTGAAGGGCCGGCCCACCGGCGCCGGCACTGCAGGGGCATCCAGCAGCCGCTCCACCACCGCCAGCAGCGCGGCGGCATCTCCAGCTGCAACCAGGCCGGCGGGATAGATCCGCTCCAGCACTTCGCCCACGCCCCCAAAGGCATAGCCGGCCACGGGCGTCTGCAGAGCCAGAGCCTCGAGAACGGTCCGGCCGAAGGATTCGGGTTGCTGGCTTAGGGAGAGCACCAGGTCGGAGGCCGTCATCAACTGGGGAAGATCGGAGCGATGACCGAGGAAGCGCACCTCCTCCTCCAGGCCGAGCTGAACGACGCGCTGCTCGAGCTCCCGGCGGTAGGCCTGTTTGCGGGGATGGGTGTCACCAGCCACCAGCCCCTGCACCACCCTCCCGCGCTGCTTGAGAGCAGCCAGCAACCGCAGGAAGTCATCGTGGCCCTTGAGCCGGGTGATCCGGCCCGGCAGCAGCAGGCGTCGCCCGCCGGGCGGCAGGGGATGGGCGGTTTCGAAATCCCGCGACCAGGCCCCATCGAGACAACGGGCCCGTTGATAGCGCTCGGGGTCGATTCCCCGATACACGACCCGGATCCGGGATGGATCAACAGCGGGATAGTCACGCAGCAGGTGTTGGCGAATGCTCTCGGAGACGGCAATCACGCGCTCACCTTTGCCCATCACGGCGGAGTAGCGATTCACGGAGTGAAACCCGTGGACCGTGCTCACCAGCCGGGGCCGCTGGTCGTGCCTGAGGCTGCGCCAGGCCAGGTAGGCAATCCAGCCGGGAACCCGCGACCGGTAGTGAAGGATCTGCGGTCGTTCCTCCAGCAGCAACCGTCTCAGCCGGTGGACCTGCAGCAACGAGATCGGCGATTTCCGATGCACCGGCAGCCGCCGATGACGACTTCCCTGCTGCTCCAGCTGCTCCACCAGGCGGCCACCGCTGGACACCACAACAGAGGTGTGGCCCGCAGCCACCAGGGCCCGGGCCAGCTCGAGGGTGCCGCGTTCCACGCCCCCCGCGTCGAGCGCCGGCAGGATCTGCAGCACCTTCATGACGGGACTCTGGATGCAGCCCCGCCGACGCCCAGCGCGCGCAGCCACGGGATCAGCAGGTCGGCCACACGGTCGGACTCCCGGAGCTCCCGTGGTGGGACAGGCAAGGACCGACCCGGCTGCCAGGCCGCCATCGGCAACACGTAACCCTCTGACACCAGCCGATCCAGTGCAGCCTGCAGGCGAGTCTGTCGCCGACGCCTTGGCACGGGCAGCAGGCCAACCCTCGCGCCGGCACTGAGGGCTTCAAAGAGCATCGACATGGAATCCTCCGTCACCCAAACCTGGGGACGTCGGGCCAGGGCGGCAGCCAGCCAGCCGGCGGGGCAGTGCTGCCATGGCATCAGCTGCTCCGGCTGGAGGTCCAGGGCCCGGGCCAGCCTCTCCAGCGCGCCGGCGGGTGTGCGGCGCGACGTGACCAGACACCACCCGGAGGGATCAGCCTCAGCGGCCAGCAATGCGGCCAGATTCATCTCCAGGGAGGCCGGATCCCAGTGGTGATGCTTCGACGGCCCACCAAGCAGCACCAGGGTGGAGGGCGTGCAGGCCGCTGTCCCCCCTGGTGACACCCCATGGCGGCACAGCGGTCCCCAGGTCTCGATCACCCGGGCGGACGACCGCCTGCCGACCACGTCGTGGCTGGGGGCGACAACCTTGGAAAACCATTGCAAAGGCAGGCTGGGGCGCATCAGGACCAGGCTGGGAACCCGAGCAAGCGCCGCCAGCAGCAGCAGGGCCACGTGGGTGGCATGACCGGCGCCGATGACCAGGTCAGGCCTGGGGAGCCGGCGTGCCTGCATCCACGCTCCGACAAGGCGAACAAGGGCCCCACGTCGCGCCGGCACGGCGATCGGATGCACCACCAGAGGCAGGCGCTCCTGCAGCGCCTCAAGCAGGGCGAAGGCCTGATTCTCATGACCCGGTTTGCCGTCCTGGAGCAGGAGGATCACCATGCAGATCTCTCCTTGCAGATCCCGTCCCGATGTCGGGCTTGAACGTCTGCCTGTCCATCCACTGCCATCAGCATTGGAGCCCCACGTCCAACCTCTCCTCGGGGCCGGGGCACCGTGCCGGATCCGGCCATTGCCAGTATGGTGCGCTTCAATTTTCCAGTCTTTGACCGTGGGAACCGTGCGCGCCGTCCCCACCTCGCGGGCCTACTGGGAACTCCGCGCCGAGCAGGTGCTCAACCGGGTGTTTTCACCGGAGGCACCGATCGAGGTGGAGGTGTGTGACACACCGGCCGGCGCTGCAGCCGGCGGCGCCACCACCAGGTCCGCGGCGTCCCGGGCCCGCAGCCGGGTGGCCTCGGCCTGGAGCGGCGGCCTGCAGCATCAACCCGCGCTGCTGATGGCGGCGGTGGGGCTCACGGTCACCACCCTGGCCGGCAGCGCGCTGGTGGGTGTGAGCCTGTGGGGCCAGAGCCAGCAGGCGCTGCGACAGGAGCGCAACATGCTGCTGGTGGAGCGGCTGCGCACCATGGGTCCGGCCAGCATGCCGACCGCCACGGCGGCGGCCTCCGGCGAGCTGGCCCTCCAGCCCGTTGGCGACGACACCCTGGCCAGCAGCGGCAACGAGCTTCCGCCGCCGCCGCTGGAGCCCTGGATGCAGGAGCTGACCAGCCTGCCGGCCAGCAGTGCCCCGGCCGCCGACGTCCTCAGGGTGCCGATGAGTTCGAAGGTTTCCAGGCCTGCACCTGCGGTTGCCACCGGGTCCGGTCCCTCTCCGGCGAGCGTGGCACCGGCGGTGGATGATGCATCTCTGCCCCAGCTGGTGGGGGTGGTGCAGGTGGCCGGTCAGAGCGGCTCGGCCATCTTCCAGGTGGGGGGCAGCTCCACCAGCGCCGCGATCGGCGAATCGATCGGCAACAGCGGCTGGCGCCTGGCCGGCGCCAGCGGTGATTCGGCGGTGATCCAGCGCAACGGCCAGCAGCGCCGCATCTCCATCAGCAGCGGCTCCTGAACCCGACACTCCGGGAGGCACCTGGCGGCCCGGGCCACGGCGGGCGGAACCCGTTTCTACGCTGAAACGGACCCTGTGCCCGCCCCCGAGGAGACTGGAATGACGGCCACGGGTCTCAGCCTGTCCCCGTCCCCCATGCCCACCCCGTCCCCTGCGGCCCTGTGGGAACGCCACCTGGCCGAAGGGGATCTGCAGACCCTGGGCCAGGCCCTCAGCGGCCCGTGGAGGTTGCTGCTTCTGGGTGACGGCAGCCCCACCCGTCACCTGGAGTCGCTCACCGGCCTGCCGGTGCGCATCGAGCTGATCGCCATGACTCCCCAGACCCAACCCAGGCAGGACGGAGCTCGCCCTCCCGAGGAGGTGGCCGAACTGGCTCTGCCCCTGCTGCGCCGTCAGGTGTGGCTGCGCTGCGGCGACCACACGCTGGCCTGGGCCGAGAGCTGGTGGAATCAGGGCCAGGCCGACGCCCATCTGCGCGAGCGGGAGCTGCCCATCTGGCGCAGCCTCACCAGCAACCGGGCCGAGCTGTTCCGCGAGGTGGATGGCCTGGCCCTGGTGCAGGCCCCCTGGCTGGTGAACCGCTTCGGCCACGGAGGACCGTTCTGGAGTCGCCACTACCGTTTCTTCCGTGGCGGCGAGCCGCTCACGGTGATCCGAGAGGTGTTCTCGCCGGAGCTGCAACGGTGGCTGGGGCCTGCTGCCGGCTCAGGAGAGCCGCAGGGCCTCCGCCTGCCGCGCCGCGCTCTCGAGCAGGGTGCGTAGCTGGTCCTCGTCGGTGTGGCTGAGGTTGGTGCGCAGCAGCCTGGCGTGCGGGGCGTGAGCCCGCAGCCTCTCGATCACCCGGTCGGCGGTGGCTTCGCGGATCAGCAGACAGAGGGCGGCGGTGCCGCGGGGCAGGGTCTCGCCCAGCTCGCGCATGAAGGTGTCGTTGATGCCGATGTCGGAAAGGGAACCGGAGGCGGCACCCACACCTGCACCCACGGCGGCCCCGAGCAGGGGGTTGAGGAAGAGCAGGCCGACGAGCGTGCCCCAGAAGCCGCCGCCCAGGGCCCCGGCGGTGGTGAGGTTCACCGCCTGGCGCAGGTGCACCTGGCCGTCTCCGTCATGCTCCACCACCACGGCATCCTCGAGGGCGATCAGACGCTCCTTCTGGATGTCCACCAGCTCACGGCGCACCTCCTCGGCCTCCGCCACCTTGGGGAAACCCACCACCACCAGGCTGCTCATGGACCTTGTTCGGATGGGCCAAGCGTAGTCAGCCGGAGCGGCGGCGACTGGAACGGGGCAGAGGCCGGGCGGACTCCCGCTGCCGGGCGGCCGCAGCCCTGGCAGCGGCATCGGCACTGAGGTCGGGGGCGCGGCCGGACTCCCTCAGGGGACGTTGCCAGCGGGGCCTGGCGAAGCTGGTGTCGTCGGGCCAGGCCTCGGCCTCGGTCTGCACGGGGCTGGGCGCCCCCGCGGTGGGCTGAAGCGACTCGCGGGGGATCGGGTCCGCGTCCACGGCGGGGCGGCGGCGCTCGCCACGGCGGGAGATGGCCTCCAGGGGGCGGCGGCGACCAGCGGCGGCGGCCGGAGCTGGCCGCCCCGGCGTGTCGGGCGGCTCCGCTGGCAGCACGCGCTCTGCCGGGGTCATGCCCCGGGGTTGGTCCAGGCGCCGGGGGCGGGGTTCCTGCCAGGGCTCGCGCCAGTCATCCTCGTCCTCGAGGATCCAATCGAGCTTGTCCTCCACCCAGCGGCCCAGTTCACCGAGGCGGGGGCGGCCGGAACCTGCGGGAGTGACGGGACGGGGGGAGCGCGGGCCGCCACGGGAACCAGGGCGGGCACCGGAGACCCCATCCACCAGCTGCCTGCCGGCGCTCACCAGCCGGTCGAGCCCCTGCTCCAGCGGGTCGGGGGGAGTGCGCTGGGGATCGGACCGACGCTCAGGCATGGGGCAACGCTACCGACGCCGCAGCGCCAGCCGGCGCTCGCGCAGCAGGCCCACCACGGCGATGGCCACGCCGGCCCACTGCAGGGTCCAGAGAAAGACGCTCACGGCCGCGCTCAGGTGTGGCGAACCTAGGCCGCCGCCTCCACGAACTCCAGCAGGCAGCTGGCATCCCAGAGGCCGCCGTGATGGCGTTCGCAGCAGGCCCGGCAGGCCAGATTGCTGACGCGGCGCCTGTAGGGAGCGGTGGCGCCGCAGCGGGGGCAGCGGGCGATCCAGCGGCAGCCCGGCGCCGCGCCGGCGGGAACGGGGTAGCGGTGGCGCACGCTCACCACGAACGCGTCCTGGGCGGCATTGATGGTCGCCATGCGGGCGCGAAAGCGGGGGCCATGGACTTCCCGCTCCTCCAGCACCCGGTCCAC
>JBFLKL010000198.1:0-11758 GCA_040883175.1 Synechococcaceae cyanobacterium
CCGCGCCTGGTCGCGTGCGGCGACTGCGGCCTGGTGGCCGCCGATCCCAGACCGGCATCGGGGGTAAGGGCGCTTCGAGCCGCACCTACCCTGGCGGCCCACCTGGAGCGCTGCCTGAGCGATCCGCTCGCGGCCGCACCCACCAGGCTGCGCCGCTGGCGGCCCCAGCGCCGCGCCCTGCAGCTGCTCGCCGCCGGCAGCCGGCCGGCGCAGCCCCGGGCGATCGCCCTCTGGGGTGGGCTGGCCGTGGGCCCCAGCCGGCTGCTGTGGCGCTGGAAGAACCACATCGACCGCCGCTTCATGGCGCGCTTCGAGGCGCTGGGGGCGATGACGACGGGAGAGGGTGGTGGCGAGGGCGACGCAGGCATGGCCTGCCGCGGCTGCGCCGCCAAGCTGGCGGCATCCACCCTGGAGGCCGGCCTGGCGCAGGCCGGCCTCCAGGGCCCGGCCGAGGATGCCGCCGTGATCGGCCGGGACGCTAGCGGGGCGCTGCTGCTGCAGAGCGTCGATGGCTTTCCTGCCGTGGTGGGCGACCCCTGGCTCAACGCCCGCCTCACCACGCTGCACGCCTGCAGCGACCTGTGGGCCTGCGGGGCGCGCGTCACCGGTGTGCAGGCCCTGGTGACCCTGCCGGAGATGGCACCGCGGCTGCAGCAGGAGTGGCTGGCCCACACCCTGGCCGGCATCGGCTCGGTGCTGGAGCCCCTGGGCGCCACCCTGCTCGGCGGCCACACCCTCGAGGGCCGCGACGGCGCCGGCCTGACCCTGGGCCTGAGCGTGAACGGCCAGGTGGCGGCGGAGGAGTACTGGGCCAAGGGTCCGCTGCTGCCGGGCCAGGTGCTGCTGCTCACCCGTCCCCTGGGCAGCGGGGTGCTGTTCGCCGCGGCCATGGCCGCCGCCGCTCCGGCTGTCTGGATCGATCAGGCCCTGGAACAGTTGCAGCAGAGCCAGGCGGAGCTGGTGGCGCCGCTGCGGGAGCTGGGCTGCCGCGCCTGCACCGACATCACCGGCTTCGGGCTGCTGGGCCACCTGGGGGAGATGCTGGCCGCCAGCCCGGCGGGGCTGGACGTGCGGCTGGATGCCGGGGCGGTGCCGGCCCTCCCCGGCGCCCTGGAGCTGCTGGGGCGGGGGCTGGCCAGCAGCCTGGCCCCCGCCAACGCCGCCGCCCTGGCACTGCTGCAGGGGCCGGTGCGGCTCAGTGGTCCGGCCGGCGTTGCAGGCCAGGGCGCACTGGACGCCGCCCGGCAGGCACTGCTGATCGATCCCCAGACCTGCGGGCCTCTGCTGGTGGCCCTGCCCGCCGCCGCCGCCACCGCCGCCCTGGAAGCCCTGCGGCAGCGGGGGTTCAGCGCAGCGCGGGTGATCGGCCAGGTGCGCGCCCGGACCTGAAACCGGCTGCAGGATGGAGCTGCCGCAGCGGGCCTGGGAGAATGGAGGCCTCGTTGCTCTTGCCCTTGTCCGCCCTGACCCTCTGCCTGGTGGAAGAGGCTGCCGCCATCGCCGCAGCCGCTTCCCGCCTCGATCCGGGCCAGGTGGAAACGGCCCTCCAGCACCTGGAGAGCTGCCGGGACCGCCGCGGCAAACTGGTTGTGACCGGGGTGGGCAAGAGCGGCATCGTCGCCCGCAAGATCGCCGCCACGTTCTCCTCGATCGGCCTGACGGCGGTGTTCCTCAACCCGGTGGATGCCCTGCACGGCGACCTGGGGATCGTGGCCGCCGACGACGTGACCCTGCTGCTCTCCAACAGCGGGGAAACCGTGGAGCTGCTGGCGATCCTGCCCCACCTGATCCGCCGCGGCACCCACCGCATCGCCCTGGTGGGGCGACTGGGCTCGAGCCTGGCCCGCGGCTGCGACGTGGTGCTTGACGCCTCGGTGGATCGTGAGGTGTGCCCCCTCAACCTGGCTCCCACCGCCAGCACGGCGGTGGCGATGGCGATCGGCGATGCCCTGGCGGCGGTGTGGATGGAGCGGGCCGGCATCTCCCCGGTGGACTTCGCCATCAACCACCCGGCCGGCTCCCTCGGCCGACGCCTCACCCTCACGGTGGCCGATCTGATGGTGCCGGCCGGCGAACTCACCCCCCTGGCCCCCGACGCGCGTCTGCCGGTGGTGATCGCCGAGCTCACCCGGGGCAGCCCCAAACGGGGCAGTCTCGGTGCCACCTGGGTGCACGGCGAGGGGGAACCGGCCCATCTGGCCGGGCTGATCACCGATGGCGACCTGCGCCGCGCCCTGCAGCGCCATCGGGCCGTCGAATGGGAACAGGTGACGGCAGCCGCCATGGCCACCCGCGACCCGATCACCGTGACACCGGAGGTGCTCGCCGCTGAGGCCCTGGAGCTGATGGAGCACAACCCGCGCCAGGCGATTTCGGTGCTGCCTGTCGTGCATCCCGACCATCCGACCCAGCTGGTGGGCCTGCTGCGGCTGCATGATCTGGTGCAGGCTGGCTTCAGCGCCGGTCCCGGCCACACCTGAGTGCCCCGGCTGCCCGCCGCAGCGCCGACCGATGCCCCAGCCCAGCCCCCTGCATCCCCCCAGCCGCCTCCATCCCCGATGAGTTTCCGCCTGATCGCCGGCCCCTGCGTGATCGAGAACCGCGATCTGGTGCTGACCGTCGCCGACCAGGTGAGCGCGCTCTGCCGGCGACTGGGTATCGATTACGTGTTCAAGGCCAGCTTCGACAAGGCCAACCGCAGCTCCGGCAGGTCGTTCCGAGGCCCCGGTCCCCAGGAGGGGCTGGCGATCCTGGCGGAGGTGCGCGAGCGCTTCGGGGTGCCCGTGCTCACCGACATCCACGAGAGCCACCAGGCGGCCAGCGCCGCCGAGGCGGTGGACGTCCTGCAGATCCCCGCTTTCCTCTGCCGCCAGACCGATCTGCTGGAGGCCGCCGCCCGGGCCGTGGCGGGCACGGAGAAGTGCGTGAACGTCAAGAAGGGCCAGTTCCTGGCGCCCTGGGACATGGCCCAGGTGGTTGCGAAGCTGGCGGAGTGCGGCCTGGAGGCGGGCAGCGGCCGGCTCTGGCTCACCGAGCGCGGCAGCAGCTTCGGCTACAACACCCTGGTGGTGGACTACCGCAGCCTGCCCCAGCTGCAGGCGACCGGCTGCCCGGTGATCTTCGATGCAACCCACGCGGTGCAGCAGCCCGGCGGTCGTGGCACCAGCTCCGGGGGGCAGCGGGAGTTCGTGGCGCCGCTGGCCCGCGCCGCCGTGGCCGTGGGCGTTGACGGGCTGTTCATGGAGGTGCACCCCGATCCTGAGCAGGCCCTCAGCGACGGACCGAACATGGTGCCTCTGCACCGGCTGGAGGCCCTGCTGGGCCAGCTGGTGGAGCTGCACCGGGTGGTGGCTGGCGGCGCAGCCGTCAGCACACTCTGAGGAGGCCGGCCGTGAGGCTGCCGATGAGGCTCTCCCAGTGACACCCTTCGGTCTGCGCTCCCGCCTGCAGCGGCTCCTGCTGGGCCACCGGCTGGCGGCGGTGCGGCTGCTGGTGTGCGACGTCGACGGCGTGCTCACCGATGGCGGACTGCACTACGACGAGAACGGTGCTGTGGTGAAGCGCTTCGACGTGCGCGACGGTCTGGCGGTGCGCATGCTGCAGCGGGCCGGCATCGAGGTGGCCCTGCTCAGCGGTGGACGCAGCGGAGCGATCGAGCAGCGGGCCCGCCACCTGCACATCCGCCACTGCCGGGTGGGAGTGGGCGACAAGGCCGCAGCCCTGGAGCAGCTGCAGAGCGAGCTGGAGGTGGAGCCGGCCCATACGGCCTTCATCGGCGACGACCTCAACGACCTCACCGTGCGACCCCAGGTGGCGCTATTGATCAGCCCGGCCGATGGGGCCAACGGCCTGCGCCGTCGGGCCCACTGGGTGCTGCGCCGCCGCGGCGGCAACGGCGCCCTGCGGGAGCTGGCCGAGGCGCTGCTGCAGCAGCGGGGCGCCCTGGAGGCGCTGCATCGCCACGGCTGGCGGGAACACAACGGCTGAGGGAATCACAGCGCCTCCACCAGCCGCCGTGCCTGCTCCAGCTGCTCGGCGGTGTCCACCGAGAGGCAGTCAGCCTGCACCTCGAAGGTGGCGAAGGGGATGCCGGCCTCGATCAGCCGCAGCTGCTCCAGCTTCTCCAGCTCCTCCAGGGCCGAGGGAGGGAGCGCACGCCAGCCAGCCAGCACATCGCCCCGGTAGCCGTAGATCCCCACATGGCCCCAGTAGCTGGCGTGCTGGTGCCACAGCTCCGGCGGGAGGTCGCGCACATGGGGCAAGGCACTGCGAGAGAAGGTGATCGCCCGGCCGTCGCCGGCGCGCAGCACCTTCACCACATTGGGGTCATGCACCTTCTCCGGGGCCAGCCGGTAGACGGGCGTCAGCACAGGCGGGCGACCCCGGCGGGCGAACTCCGCGGCCATCGCCTCGATGATGGCTGGCTCGAGCAGGGGCTGATCACCCTGCACATTGATGACCAGGGTGTGCTCGGGGGCGGCACCAGCGGCCGCCACCAGCTCCTCCACCACCACCGCCAGGCGCTCGCTGCCGCTGCTGCAGCTCCCGGGGGTGGACAGGGCGCTGAAGCCCCAGTCACGGCAGGCCTGCAGCACCGTCGGGCTGTCGCTGCAGGCGAACACCGCTGCCACGCCGCGGGCCTGGCGGCAACGCTCGAGCACGTGGCGCAACATCGGCTGGCCGCCGATGTCGGCCATCACCTTGCCGGGCAGCCGCGAGGAGGCCAGCCGCGCCGGCACAGCGACCACCACGGACTCCTGAATCATCAGGCCAGCCACCACTGCAAGGATCCTATGGAGGCCCCGTTTCTCCACGGAGGACTAGGGCCGTTCCGACGCCAGACGGTCAGCGCGCAGACGGCCCAGTTCCGCCCCCAGAGCCGGGCCCGGACGAAGGCCCCGTTCAATCAGCTCCTCAGCCCGCACAGGCGAGCGCAACCACCGCCAGCGGAGGAACCAGCGCAACAGCGGCCGTCTGGGACCATCGCCGCTGACCAACGCCAATGCAGCAGCCTCGGGGCCGTACCCGGGCCCCTCGAGCAAGGCGCACCACTCGGGCACCGACAGAGCATCCCCCCGCCCCGGCAAGTGCTGCCGGAGTGCCAGCCACTGGGCCAGCAGACGGTGCTGGCGATGGGGCAGCTGCAGACGCTCAGCCAGTGCAAGGGGCCGCTCCGCTCCGGCCACCAGGGCCACGATCCGGGGAACGCCGAGTCGGCCCGCCCAGATCAACCGACGAAACCAGCGATGGTCTGCCTGGAGGCGGCGATCGAGCAGCTCCAGAGCTCCCCACTGCTGCATGGCTGCCAGGGCGGCAGGCCAGGGTTCCCGCTCCAGCAGAAGCTCCAGCTCCATGCGCAGCCGGGTGCCCAGGGCCGCCGGGGCCTGTCCGGAAGGATCACCCATGCGCCAAGGCCAAGGCCAGTCGGCCAGGGTGCGCCTGGCCTGGCTGACGCTGCCGGGCTCCAGAACGAAGCCAAGCCGGGCTGCGTACCGAGCGCCACGGACCAGCCGGGTGGGATCGTCCCGGACGCTGGTGGGATGGAGCAGCCTGAGGCGACGATGTTCGAGATCCTCCTGGCCGCCGTGAGGATCCAGCAGATGGCCGGTGTTGAGATCCAGGGCGATGGCGTTGATGCTGAAGTCACGGCGCGCCAGGTCGTCAGCGAGGGAGCCGAGGGTCACCTGAGGGTTTTTCCCGGGAACCGGATAGGTCTCGCGCCGAGCCGAGGCCACATCCAGCAGCCATGGACGCCCCTCGAGAACCAGCTCCAGCTCCACTGTGCCGTAGGCGCCATGCTCCAGAACGGCACGCAAACTCCCGGACGGCAACTGGCGACGCAGGTGAAGGACCAGATCGCTGGCCCGCCCCTCGACCACCAGATCCAGATCGGGCACGCCGCGCCAGGGATCCCTGTGCACGCGGTGCAGCAGCAGATCCCTTACCGCCCCGCCCACCAGCGCCACACGCGTGCCGGCGGCGGCGGCGGCGGCGCGAAGCTGGCAGAGCAGACTCGCTGACAGACCAGGGAAATCCATGGGACAGGCAAGGGGGGCACCCTCTGCGAGCGGGCCAGGAGAGAATGACGCCATCCTCGTCAGCGCGTGATGCTTCGCACTGGGTGGATGTCTCCACGAGGGGGCCGGAGAGTGCCGGGTGATCATTCCACCCCTCGAAACCGCAGTGGCCCCGACGCACTGCCCCAGTGGACACAGTGAGCAACACACTGCCCAATGCCTTCAGGCACCGCCATCGGCTTGGCCGATGGAACTGCACCGCGGGCGTGACCTTGTGCAGAGTGGCCTGAGACGCAGACCCTCAACCGCAGCCCGGAACGTCAGTCCCAGAGCCGGAATGCTGCCTCCCGAGCTGCAAACCACTCGGCCGCCAGCTCGGCTCCGGCCAGCCGATAGTCCCTGAACCACGGTCCTCCCTTGGTCCAGTGGACCAGGGCAGGCCCCCCCTCAGAGAAGGACTGGGAGGGAGCAGGCTGGACGTCGATCAGATGATTCCAGCGGTGACCGGGCAACTCCCCGATCTCCTCGTCAGCGAGCCATTCGAAGCGATGCAGGGCAAGGCCCGTCGCCGTGTTCACGTATTCGGGGGTTAGTGCGGTGCAGCGCGCGCAGTTGAAAAGCATCAGTGAACTCCAGTTCTTGCGTGCGTAGCGCGTCTGAACAGCTCCGAGAAACTTGATAGTCTCCTCGGGCACATGGTGGTGTTTCACACACATCACAGCACAGCTTTCATCTCTGAGAGTCCAGAGCTCGGCCACGTCGCCGCGGCACAACATGTCACAGTCCATGAACACCGCCCAACCCTGGTACCCCATGAGATAAGGCACCAAGAAGCGGGTGAATGAAAACTCGGTGCTCTGCCGAGGATCCCGCTCACGACTGAAGACATCTTTCAGCTGGCGGGCCACGATCGGCGTGATCGCCAAAGGCACACTGCTGTGCTGGTAGAGGCTGTCAATCAACACATTGACCGCCGCCCGTTCGTGGCGGTCATAGCCGACAAAGACCGGGACAGGCAGGAACATCGACACGGTTCGACAACAGCAGACTCGCCAGAGCGGGACAGGAGACGACTGGCGGTGCAACAACCGAAGGGCGCAGCCAGCCGACGACAGTCCAGCCAGGTTTAACGCTATCTCGCTTCCGTAATCAACCGGGCCGTCAGTGAACTTCCGAGCACAGGCTCACTCCTCCAGCGACTCGATCGGCGCCAGGCGGGGATCGAGGATCTTCGGGCCCATGCCCTCGAACTTCACGGCGATCGAGATCTTCTCACCGCTGCCGAACAGATGGGTCACGTGGCCCTCCCCGAACGCGGCATGGCGCAGACGATCCCCCACCGCCCAGGCCTTGCCGGCCGCCATCCGGCGGCGCACCGCATTGGCCGGCGCTCCGGCGGCACCGCCGGCGGCCACCCGGCGGCTGTCGTCGCGGTCGACGCGGGTGAGGCGATCGAGCCGCTGCTCGCGCCGGATCGCCGCCCCGCCGCTGCGGGGCACATCCCCCTGCACGTGCTCCTCGGGCAGCTCGGCCAGGAACACCGAGGGCACCGCCGGCTCGCGCATGCCTCCCCACAGCCGCCGCTCGCTGGCGTGGGAGAGAAACAGCCGCTCCTTGGCACGGGTGATGCCCACGTAGCAGAGCCGCCGCTCCTCCTCCAGCGCAGCGGGATCATCGAGGGAGCGGTAGCTGGGGAACAGGCCCTGCTCCATCCCCACCAGGAACACCACCGGAAACTCAAGACCCTTGCTGGCATGCAGGGTCATCAGGGTGACCCGATCCTGATCGGTGTCCTTGCTGTCGGCGTCGCTGGCCAGGGCCGCCGAGGCGAGGAAGTCATCGAGGGAGCCCTCCTCGTTCTCCTCCTGGTACTGGAGCGCCGCGTTCACCAGCTCGTTGAGGTTGCGGCGGCGGTCCTCGGCCTCGTCGGTGCCGGCGGCGATCAGCTCGGCCAGGTAGCCGCTGCGCTCCATCACCTGCTGCAGCAGCTCCGAGGGCGGCGCCTCCTGGGCGGAGCGCTGCAGGGTGTTGATCAGCTCGCAGAACTGCAGCAGCCCCTTCGCCGACCGGCCGCCCAGCGAGCGCACCGCCTCGGCGTCGCTCACCACATCCCAGAGGGGAATGCCGAGCTGGCCCGCGGCATCGGTGAGGCGCTCGATGGTGGTCTTGCCGATGCCGCGGCGGGGCACGTTGAGCACCCGCAGCAGGCTCACGCTGTCGGCCGGATTCACCAGCAGCCGCAGATAGGCGAGCATGTCCTTCACCTCGCGCCGGTCATAGAAACGCAGGCCCCCCACCACGATGTAGGGGATGCCCCAGCGCACCAGCGACTCCTCCATCGCCCGCGACTGGGCATTGGTGCGGTAGAGCACGGCCATGTCACCCCAGCGCAGCTCGTCGTGGGCAGCGGAGAGCATGCGCATGCGCTGCACCACCGCCTCGGCCTCGGCGATCTCGTCGTCGCAGCGCGTGAGGGTGATCGGTTCGCCCTCGCCCCGGGTGGGTCGCAGCACCTTGTCGATGCGCTCGGAGTTGTGGGCGATCAGGGCGTTGGCAGCCTCCAGGATCGTGGCTGTGGAGCGGTAGTTCTCCTCCAGCTTCACCATCGTGCGGGTGGCCTCGTCGGGGGCGCCGTCGCCGAAGTCGTCCTGGAAGCCCATCAGGATCGTGAAGTCGGCGGCGCGGAAGCTGTAGATGCTCTGGTCGGCGTCGCCCACCACGAACACCGAACGGCCGTCCCAGCTGTCGAAGCTCTCCGGCTCGCGGCCGTCGGTCACCAGCAGCTTGATCAGCTCGTACTGGGTGCGGTTGGTGTCCTGGTATTCATCGACCAGCACATGGCGGAAGCGCCGGTGCCAGTAATGGCGGATCTGCTCGTTCTGGCGCAGCAGCTGCACCGGCAGGAGCAGCAGATCGTCGAAGTCGAGGGCGTTGTTGGCGGCCAGGGCGCGCCGGTAACGCCGGTAGGTCTCGGCCATCAATTTGCCGCGCTGGCCGCCGGCATCGGCCTCCAGCTGCTCAGGCAGCCAGCCCTGGTTCTTGGCGTTGCTGATCGCCCAGCGCACCTTCTTGGGCTCGAAGCGCTTGGGATCCAGGCCCAGCTCCTGGGTCACGATCTCCTTCACCAGGCTCTGGGCATCGCCCTCGTCGTAGATCGAGAACTGGCGCGTCCAGGTCAGGCCCTCGGGGTCGCGATATTTATCGATGTCGAAGCGCAGCAGGCGCGCGAACAGGGCGTGGAAGGTGCCGATCCAGAGGTCCTTGATCACATCCCGGTAGATACGGCCCCGCAGCTGGCGCTGCTCCACCGGCGGCAGGGTGCTCCAGGGCTGGCCGAACTGACTCTGGGCCAGCTTCTGGGCGAGCAGCAGCTCCAGCCGCTCCTTCATCTCTCTGGCGGCCTTGTTGGTGAAGGTCACGGCCAGCAGCTCGGCGGGATCCACGCCGTGGTGGCCCACCAGGTGGGCGATGCGGTGGGTGAGGGCGCGGGTCTTGCCGCTGCCGGCACCGGCGACCACCAGCAGCGGGCCGCTGTGGTGGTCCACCGCCCGGCGCTGGGCGTCGTTCAGGCCGCTGAGAAAGGCGCTCATCGGAACAACCCTAGGCACCGCGCCCCGGGGCGCCGGCGGGGAGGAGGCGGCCGAGGCGTTCACGCCAGCGATGCCAGCGCAGAGCCGCCAGGGCCGGAGCCCTCAGCGGCGGTTCGCCGGCCTCGAGGCGATCGATATAGGCGTTGATGGCCACCAGTGCCTGGCGCCAGCGCTCCCGCAGGCATGGCTCGCTGTGCTCATCGAGCAGAGCCTCCAGCCGCCGCGCCGACGGCAGCCAGGCCCCCGGATCGGTCACGGCGGCAGTGATGCGCTCCACGTCGGCCGCGAGAGTGCCGGTGCCGATCTGGTGGGCCATGCCGCCGGGATCGAGGCTGTCGGCCAGGGCATGGTTGAAGCTGCTGAACACCACGCAGCCGCAGGCCAGGGCCTCCAGCGGCGGCAGCCCGAAGCCCTCGCTCACGCCGCTGGCGCGCCAGTGGTCGGCGGAGTCGTAGAGCATCACCTTGGCGCTGTTGAACAGAGTCACCAGATCGTCCACCCAGCCGTCCTGCACCGTCACCGCCAGGCCCCGGGCCCGCAGGGCCGGCACCAGGCTCTCCAGCAGGTAGGCGCTGCACTTGCGCCGCTGCACCAGCACATCGATCGTGCGACCACCGGGGGCAGGCTCAGCGCCGAGGTTGAGGGGCCGATCTCCGCGCTGGTGCCACGCCGGCTCGAGCGCGTTGGGCACGAGGAACAGGGGATTGCGGCTGGCCCACTGACCCCAGTAGCCGAGGGTGTTGCGACTGGCCGCCAGCACAGGCACTCCCGGGGGCAGGCGGAAGCCGTAGCCGCTGCTGTGGGCGTGGTAAGCCACCGGCCGGCCGCGCAGGGCACGCAGCTGATGCGGCACCTCGAACCCCCAGCTGACGATCCACAGCGCCCGGCGGGCCGCAGGACCGCTGAGCGGTTCGGCCCCCAGCAGATCGCCCAGAAACGGCCGTTCCGGCTCCCGCTGCCGGTAGGTCACCACCTCAGTGGGCACGAACTCGCTGAGCAGGCGGGCGGTCTGCAACTCCACAAGCAGACCGCCACTGCGCAGGCGACCGCTGGTGCCTGGCACCAGGAAGCGGAGGGGACGCAAGGGCGGGGGGCCGGGCGTGCCGACTCTGCCGCAGCCCGGGGCAGGCTTCAGGCGGCGACGGCCTCGGTGCTGCCGGTGCGCTGGCGGCGGGTGAGGAAGCCGAACAGCACCTTGCCGATGGCGGCGATCAGGTTGCCTTCCAGCTCCTGGAACATCTTCATGTTGAGGTGGAAGGCGTGGTTGGCCTCCGCCACGATGCGGTCAGCGGTGGCCTGATCGATCGGCAGGTTGTCGAGGGTGGCGCGGTAGTCGGCCTTGAAGGCCTTCTCGTCGGGGATGGCGTCGAACTCGTAGAAGCGCAGGCCGTCATGCTCACCCAGGTTCATGGCTTTCTGGGCGATGTTCTTGAGGATCTGGCCGCCGGAGAGGTCGCCGATGTAGCGGGTGTAGTGGTGCCCGACCAGCAGCTCGGGGCTCTCGGAGGCCACCTGGTGGATGCGCGCCACATACTCACAGGCGGCGGGGGTGGCCTGGATGACCTTGCGCCAGTCGGCCCCGAAGTAGTAGGCGAGGTCCTGCTCGAGGGCCTCGCGGCGGTTGAGCTCGGGGGAGCCCACCGGCGCCACCACAGGATGGCCCTGCTCGCGCAGCTTGCCGATCTCCTCCTCCATCGCCGAGTACACGAAATAGAGGTCGGCCACCAGGGTGCGGTAGCTGGCCTTGTCCACCACGCCCTTGAGGAAACAGCTCACGAAGCCGGTGTTCTCCGCCATGGTGTGGGATTTCTTGGTCCCTTCACGCAGCTGGGAGGCAAGGGCAACGGCCATGGGAGTGGGACTCGTGGCAGGCAGGCGGCCAAGTTAGGCGCGCGCTCCGGCAGGGGGCCTGTTCAGGTTGCGAAGGGTTACGCCGCCGCGGCATCGCCGCCGGAGTCGCGGCCGGTGTCGTGATTGGTGTTGGTGTCGCTGAACAGCTCGAACAGGTCGCGGCAGACCTGCCTCAGTTTGCCCACCACCGCCGGCTCGGGCAGGTGGCTGCCGGAAGCCTGCCAGTCGCCCATCGTGGCCAGCCGCCAGCGCTCAGACTCATAGGTGAGGCCACGGATCAGAACGCCGATCAGCCGCGGC